>JAETPP010000049.1 GCA_021771115.1 Bacillota bacterium
CTTCATGAAAGCAAAGCTTGCTTTGCTTTTTGCTCAGTAATGACAGTGGTGCGTGTGCCCCTTTTCTAACAACTAACTACTTACAGCTAATTACTAGTACGCTAAATTCCAATTTACCGCACTAACTACCCCGTCTTGTCTGTCGGTTCGGTCGGGTTAGAACGTCTCACCTGTCGGTTCGGTCAGCGCTGAACGGTCTCCACCGGAGACCTTCCCCACACACTGTCATCCTGAGGAACGAAGTGACGAAGGATCTCGGCCAGCAGCAACCGGCGCATTAAGGAAAATTTGTACCGGCTGGCGGCTGCAAACCGAGATTCTTCACCGCTTCGCGGTTCAGAATGACAGTGGGAAGAGGAGGATTAGTATTACTTCCGGTCGGGTTGCACACTTACAAATACCTCTCGCTATCTTCACGAGTTGGTGCAGCGGCACAGGCGCTACAAACAACGCCGCTAAATTCCGATTTACCTCCTTTTCCAAAAGAAAAAGCCGCCGCTTTTGCGGCGGCGGTGGGTTCTTTTAGGACAGCTTGGAAGAGGAATCCCGGAGGGAAGAGCCGTCATCCAGCCGGCTGCTGTTGTTATCATAGTGGGAGGAAAGACCGTCATCGTAGTGAGAGGAAAGGCCATCATTGTTTCGGGAAGAGAGATCGTTCCTGTCCGAATGAGAACTGTTTGTGCTGGAATTTCTGGAATTGTTGTACATATCGGATTCCAGACGGCTTCCGGCTCCGCTCATATCCTCCCCGGCCTTGGAGATGGCGTCTCCGGCCTTGGAGGCGGCGTTGGAAACCACGTTCCCCGGATTATTGCCGCAGCCCGCCAGAAGCAGGGCCAAAAGCATGCACAACAGCGGTATGAGAAGCTTGTTTTTTATCATGGAGAAACATCCTTTCTTTTTTAGGACCTGTATTTCTCGGTTGGGAACACAGGCTTTGTTTTTTCACTATGGCTTAGAATCTCCAGCCAAACCGAAAAAATACCCGCGCCGCCGGAATTGAAAAAATTTTTTCAAAATGATAAAATATTCTTAAGAATGCTGTAAGGTTGTGAGAGTATGATAATGACTGTAACGCTGAATCCCGCCATGGACTGCTACCTGTCGCCGGAGCGCTTTGAAAAGGGCGCGATCAATTCTTATGACAGCTGCCGGTTCCGCCCGGGTGGGAAGGGTGTGAACGTGTCCCTGCTGCTGACCTCTCTGGGCGTGGAAAACACCGCCCTGGGCATCGGGGCCGGTCCTTCCGGCAGAGAGATCGATGAGCTGCTTCGGCGGGAGGGCTGTAAAACCGACTTTCTGTTTTTGGAGGAGGGCGCTTCCCGTGTGAACCTGAAGATCCGCACCCCGGAGGGAGAGGAAACAGACTTAAACGGGACAGGCCCGGAGATCCCCGGGGAGGCGGTGGAGCAGCTGGGAGAAAAGCTTTCTGTCTTGGGGCCCGGAGATGGGCTGGTGCTGGCCGGCAGCATTCCCCCTTCTCTTCCGGCGGACAGCTATGCCGGGCTTTTGCGGAAAACAGCGGAAAAGGAGCTTTTTACCGTGGTGGACGCCGCCGGGGAAGCGCTGCTTGCGGCCCTGCCCTGCCGTCCCTTTTTGATCAAGCCGAATTTGGAGGAGCTGGGAGCGCTTTTTGATACAGAAATCAGCGAATTGTCCGGCGCGGTGGAATGCGCCCTGGCCCTGCAGGAAAAGGGCGCCAGAAACGTGGCGGTTTCCCTGGGAGAAAGGGGCGCGCTGCTGGTCTGTGAGGACGGCAGGCGCCTGTTCTGCCGGGCGGCCGGGGGAGAAGCGGTTTCCTCTGTGGGCGCGGGAGATTCCATGGTGGCGGGCTTTTTGTACGGCTGGCAGCTCCACCACACCTTGGAGGAAGCCCTGCGCTGGGGAGTATCCGCCGGGTCGGCCACCGCCTTTTCCCCTGGGATCGCCTCCGGGGAGGAGGTACGGCGGCTCTATTCCCAGGTGGAAAATGTCCATCCCCTTTAGCGTGTGCTTTTGCTGAGATTTCAGTTGACACGGAAGCGGTTTCCACGTACAATGTTAGATGTTGGATTATCAGCTTCGAATGCCGGATCCATCCTTCAAAAGGAAAGTGGTTATCAGAATGAAACAAACCAGAAACCATCCTGTGGAGGAGGAATTTCGCTCCTCACAGATCTATAAGACCCTGAAAAGCTCCGGGATTCCCGTAGCGGATAAGATCGCCCAGGGGTTGGGGAAAGCCGCCGAGGGGCTGGACAGCGCCCTGGGAAGCATTGCGCCTGCGGTGAAGGGTCGCACGGGCGCGCCGGGCGGATTTCCCCAAAGCCATACACAGAGCACCGCCCCCGCGGGAAACCGGCCCTTTTCCGGGCAGCAGGCAAGGCGGGCTCCGCCTCCCGTTCAGACCACTCAGACCGCGGGGCCTCAGGGAAAAGGGTATGCCTATCAGTATACGTACCCTACCGGAAACGGGAGGGTTTCCCCTGCCGGGAACGGTGGGAACCAAAGGCAGCAAACCGCTCCGGGGCAAACGCCTGTCAGAGCGCCCTATCCCGGCAGAAAGCCCGCCGGGGTCAGCCCGGCCCCGGCTCCCCAAATGCCGCCTATGAAGCTGGTGCGCAGGGGAAGCCCGGCAAAATTCTACATCACCGGCGCCGCGGCGCTGTTTTACGCACTGAATTTCCCGCTGTACGAGGTCTCTCACTTCATTGTGTTCGGCCTGGTGCTCATAGGAGTGTTTCTCCTTTCCGGCAGGCTGTTCCGGGGAAAGAAGGAATTTGTTCCCATCGAGCCCCAGAAGCCGAAAGAGAAGGAAGCGCCCAAGCAAGAGGAAAAGCCTTCCCAGACCGGCAACCCGGAGGTGGATAAGATCATCGACGAGGGCAGGGAGTATTTGAAAAAGCTCCGTGCCGCCAACGACGCTATTCCGGATGAAAGCCTTTCCGAATGTATCGACAGAATGGAAAAAGCCTCAGCCGATATCTTCCGCTTTGTGGCGGATCACCCGGAAAAGGCCCCGCAGATCCGGAAATTCATGAATTACTATCTGCCCACCACCTTAAAGCTGCTGAACAGCTACCAGCGGCTTTCCGCCCAGTCTGTGCGGGGTGAGAACATTACCTCCACCATGTTCAATATCGCCGGGATGATGCACACGGTAGCCGCCGCCTTTGAAAAGCAGCTGGATTCCCTGTTTACCGACGAGGCCATGGATGTTTCCGCGGATATTTCCGTGTTTGAGACCCTCTTGAAGCAGGAGGGCTTTGTGGAGGAACAAAAAAAGGAACAGAAGCAGTAACCGTGCATTGAGGAGTAAGAACGCTTTCTCTCAAATAAATTTAGCCACCGGAAAGGATGCTGTCACATGGATAATGAAATCAAGCTGACCCTGGAAGCCGAGGAGCCGCAGGCCCCTTCCCTTACTCTGGACCCGGAGGAAGCCGCCAAGGAAACCGCCGTGGAACCTGTGGTGCTGGATGAATCCAGCCTGACCCCGGAGGAGCAGAAGGCCGTAAACGAGTTCGCGGAGAAGATCGACCTGACAAACAGCACCCTGGTGCTGCAATACGGCTCTGCCGCCCAGAAAAAGATCGCGTCTTTTTCCGATACGGCTCTGGATAAGGTGCGTACCAAGGATCTGGGCGAGATCGGCGACGAGATCTCCAGCCTGGTGGTGGAGCTCAAGGGCTTTGATATCGACGAGGAAGAAAAGAAGGGCCTGTTCGGCTGGTTCAAGAACACCGGCAATAAGATCACCGCTATGAAGGCCCGGTACGACAGTGCCGAAACCAATGTGGATAAGATCGCCGCGGCGCTGGAAAACCATCAGGTCCAGCTGATGAAGGACGTGGTGATGCTGGATAAGCTCTATGAAATGAACCTGAATTATCACAAGGAGCTTTCCATGTACATCATCGCCGGCAAGAAAAAGCTGCAGCAGGAGCGGGCCACCCGGCTGGTGGAGCTGCAGAATAAGGCGAAGCAAAGCGGCCTGGCGGAGGACGCCCAGGCGGCCAACGACTTTGCCCAGCTGTGCGACAATTTTGAAAAGAAGCTGCACGATCTGGAGCTGACCCGCATGGTAAGCGTGCAGATGTCTCCCCAGATCCGCCTGGTGCAGAATAACGATAAGCTGATGACGGAGAAAATTCAGTCCACCTTAGTGAACACGATCCCCTTGTGGAAGAGCCAAATGGTGCTGGCTTTGGGCGTGGCCCATTCCGCCCAGGCGGTCAAGGCCCAGCGGGAGGTATCGGATATGACCAACCAGCTCCTGCGCAAGAATGCGGAGAAGCTGAAGATGAGCACCATCGAAACCGCCAAGGAATCCGAGCGGGGCGTGGTGGATATGGAGACCCTGCGCATCACCAACCAGTCCCTGATCCAGACCCTGGACGAGGTGGTCAAGATCCAGGACGAGGGCAGGGCCAAGCGCCGTGCCGCGGAGCAGGAGATCGGCAAGCTGGAAGGCGAATTAAAGCAGAAGCTGCTGGATATTCACCAGTAATTAGTTGTTAGCTTTTAGTTGTTAGTTGTTAGAGGAAGGGCAAGGGCGTAGGTCAAGGGCGCGAGGTCAAGGGCATCCTTTCTGTTATTTTGAGCCCTTCCTGCCATTTTTGGCCTCCTCCTTATCATCCTGAGTCCTCTCCTATCAACCTGACTCTCCTCCTGTCATCCTGAGGAACGCAGTGACGAAGGATCTCGTCCTTTATCCATTACTCGTCCTTTAGCCATTAGTTATTTTAGAAAAGACCACTGCATTGTGTTTTATGGGTTTTGCCCTGAAGGAGCTTTGAAAGCGATGAAAAAGAAAAATGTGATCGGCGCTTTGGTGATGGCGGGAATGATTTTGGTTTCCGTTCCCTTTGGCGCCAACCGTTCGCTGAACCGCCTGCGGGAAGAAACGTTGGAGGATGCTTATTATTACGACAGCACCGGCTACGCGATTTACGAGGGGTTGGAGAAGCAGCTGGGAACCGCCCAAAATTTCCTCACCCTGGCAGAGCGCTATGTGGAGCGCTTTCCGGAGCTGGACCCTTATATCGACGAGCTTTCCTACCGGGCGGAGTTCTGCGAAAACTTCTACGGCCCCGGAGAACCGAAAGAGGTGGAATCCTATCGTCTGCTGGTAGAGGCCTCTCAGGCGCTTTATGAGCAGCTGGAAAAGGTGGACCTGGACGAAAAGGACGCAAAATATCCCCGGCAGCTGATTGCCGAACTGGAATCCGAGCAGGATAAACTGGAGCGCAGCAGCTATAACGACGACGCCCGGGAATTTAACGAAACGCTCACAAGGGCTCCCGCCAGTCTTCTGCGAGAGCTTACCGGCGTAAAGGACTTGGGCGTTTTTGAATGATATGGTTCTATTGTACAGCCGGCTATGCCCGGCTGTCCGTTTTCAGAAAGGGAGAATGACAATGACAAGAAAGACCCGCCGCGTATCCTTTGGCTTTAGAAGCTTTGCCGTGCTTTGCCTTACGGCGCTGCTTTTGTGCTCCCTGTCCATTCCCGCCCTGGCCGCTGTGCCGGACCGGCCTCAGAACCAGTACGTGCTGGACGAGGCCGGGGTGTTGGACGACGCCACGGAGCGGGAGATCATTTCTCAAAATCAGAAGCTGTTTGAAAAAACCGGCGCGGAGATCGTGATCGTCGCGGTGGATTTTCTGGGCGGCCAGGAGATCGACGACTATGTATTTGAGCTCTTCAATTCCTGGGGCATCGGCTCGAAAGAGCGGAACAACGGCGTCCTGCTGGTCATGGCCATCGGCGAAGACAATTATTACGCCCAGGCGGGCTATGGGATAGAGGATTATTTCGACAGCAGAATGCAAAGCTTGCTGGACGATTATCTGGAACCCGATTTTGCCGTAAGGAATTACGATGCCGGAGCAAAGAAGTTTTTTGACGCGGTGTATACTGAGCTGGAAACCTATTCCTACGACGACAGCTATGACGACCAGGAGTACGGCCAGGGCGGCACGTATGAAGGAGATTACAGCTATGAAAGCAGCTTTCACGCTTCCAACCTGATCTTTACGATCCTTGGGTTTGTATTCCGCATTGTGCTGATCGTTGTTGTGATCGTGGTGATCATTGCCGTGATCCGGGCCCTTTCCGGCGGCGGAAGGGGCGGCCCCGGCGGAACAGGCGGCGGTGGAGGCGGCTTCTGGCGCGGCATGTTCTTAGGCAGCATGTTAAACGGCAGTCGGCGCAGGCGGTGGTATGCGCCTCCGCCTCCTCCGCCTCCCCCCGGCGGCTTCGGTCCCGGTCCCAGGCCGCCCAGAAACGGCGGCGGTTTTGGTGGGTTTGGCGGCTTCTCCGGCGGTGGACGATCCGGCGGTTTCGGCGGCTCTCGGGGCGGTTTCTCAGGTGGAGGGCGTTCCGGCGGCTTCTCCCGTGGTGGTGGTTCCCGGGGCGGCGGAGCCGGCAGAAGATAAACCGAAATAATGAAAAAGCGCTCTGTACGCAGTGCGCTTTTTTCATAAAAGAAACGAAGTAAGCTGTAGTTGTAGGCTTTTGGAAAGGAAGAATCAACGATGAAAATCGAAAAACTCACCCCTGCCTTTCAGGATTACCTTTGGGGCGGCACCAAGCTGCGGGACGTGTACGGCAAAAACTGCGATTATGACAAGGTGGCGGAAAGCTGGGAGCTTTCCACCCATCCCGCCGGGGAAAGCAGGATCCTGGGCGGGCAATTTGACGGAATGACCTTTGGGGAATACCTGAACTCGGTGTGGGAAGGCCGGGCGGTGTTGGGAACAAACTGTGAAAAATTCGAGTTTTTCCCGGTGCTGATCAAATTTATCGACGCCAAGGATCCTCTTTCCATCCAGGTGCACCCCAGCGACGAGTACGCTCTCAAGGTGGAGGGAGAATACGGGAAAACGGAAATGTGGTACGTGATGGACTGTGAGCCCGGCGCGTTTCTGTATTTTGGCGTGAACCGTGAGATCACCAAGGAGGAATTCCGGCAGCGAATCGAAAACAATACGGTGTTGGAGGTTTTAAACCGGGTAGACGTACACCCCGGAGATACGTTTTTTATCGAATCCGGCACCATTCACGCCATCGGCGCGGGAATTTTGATCTGCGAGATCCAGCAGAATTCCAACTGCACCTACCGGGTGTACGATTACGACCGCCGGGGCGCGGACGGAAAGCCCAGAGAGCTCCATGTGGAAAAGGCCCTGGCGGTTTCCAGGTTTACGCCTTCGGATACCTCGGATAAGCAGGAAAAAGCAGAAGAAGTGCCGGGGGGCACGGTTAAGCGGCTTGCTTCCTGCCGGTATTTCACCACGGAAAAGCTGGAAATTTCCGGGGAAATGACAATAGAGGCAGCGGAGGATTCCTTTGTTTCCCTGATCGTGCTGGAGGGCAATGCGAAAATCAGCGGGCCGGAAAATACGGTGGAGGCGAAAGCAGGGGAAAGCATTTTTGTTCCCGCCGGTACCGGGAGGGTGAAAATTTCCGGTACCTGTTCTATCATGAAAACGACTGTGTAAATAGGAACGGAGGGTCGGCGCTATGAAAATTGTACTGCTGGGAGAGCCCATGGGGCTGTTTATGGCAAAGGAGCCGGGGGCTTTGAGCGAGGTAAACACCTTTGCCGTTTCCATTGCCGGGGCGGAATACAATGTGGCGGTGGGTTTAGCGCGTCTTGGCCACCAGCCCGCCTACTGCACCCGGCTGGGGTTTGATCCCCTGGGGGAAAGGATCCTGCGGGGCCTGCGGGAAAACGGCATTTCCACCGATCTTGTCACCCAGGCGGAGGGAGAGCAGACCGGGCTGATGCTCAAAAGCTTTACCCGGCAGGGGGACCCGGAGATCGCCTATTACCGGAAGGGCTCGGCAGCCTCCCGCATTTCTCCCCATGAGATCGATAAGCTGGATCTCTTCGGCTGTGAGCGGCTCCATGTGACCGGCATCTTTCCCGCCGTATCGGAAAGCGCCCTGTCCTCCGTCAAGCGGCTGATCACCAGAGCAAGGGCCTTGGAGCTGCCCATTTCCTTTGACCCCAATCTGCGTCCCCAGCTTTGGGAAAGCGAAAAAAAGATGACAGCCGCCCTGAATTCCCTGGCGGAGGATGCGGAAACCGTGCTGCCCGGGATCGGCGAGGGAAAGATCCTCACGGGGGAAAGCTCCCCGGAGGGGATCGCGGCCTTTTATCATGCCCGGGGCGTAAAAAACGTGATCGTAAAGCTGGGAAAGGACGGCGCTTACTTTTCGGAGCGGAACGGACGCTCCGGCGTGTCCCCCGCGTTCCCCGTGCGGGAGATCGTGGATACCGTCGGCGCGGGAGACGGCTTTGCCGCCGGGGTGATCAGCGCCCTGGCGGAGGGAGAAACTCTGGAGGAAGCGGCCTTCCGGGGAAATGTGATGGGAGCCATTCAAATCTCCCACCAAAGCGACAACGAAGGACTGCCCACCAGAGAGCAGCTGGGAAAGATCATTCTGGAGGGGACGGCTTGAGTGTTTTTAGTATCTAGTATTTAGTCGTTAGTCGTTAGAGAAGGGCAAGTAATGAGCAATTAGCAATGAATAATAAAGGATATGAGCGTACCCATCCCCTGCCATTCTGAACCGCCCTTCCTTGTTATCCTGCCCCTCTCACTGTCATCCTGAGCCTCCCCCCTGTCATCCTGAACGAAGTGAAGGATCTCGTCCTTTGGCCTTTTCTTCAGGAAGGAAGGACGAGATCCTTCGTCAAGAAGGCGCGAAGCGCCTTTTTTCCTCAGGATGACATCGAGGGCAGTCAGTATGGTAAATTGGAATTTGGCTGGGAGCAGGTGTAGGGACCGTTTTCACCTGTCGGTTCGGTCGGCGTTAGACGGTCTGCTGAAACTTTCGGTATTCTTGCGGCCCGCCGAGGACGTCGGGCCCTACAATGGGTTACTTCTGCAAATTACCAAACAATAATTTAGCAGTTATTTCCCTGCCCTTGCCCATCTTTTCTATTGCCTTGCGTCAGCAAGGCCACCTTTATTGCTCACTGCTCATTGCTAATTTTTCATTGCGCTCTTCTCGCCTGTCGGCTCGGGTGCTGTGCCCCGGTGGGGCACGCCAAGCACCGACCGAAGCGAAGCGTAGACCGGTTCGCACCAGCGGTCTCAGCTGTCGCTTCGGTCGGGTCAGAACGGTCTCCACCGGAGACCTTCCCCCCACCGGGACGCGCTCACCCCTTTCTAACAACTAACTACTCCCAACTAACAACTATTTTGAAAAAGGCGGTGTATCAATGGAACGTGCGAAAAAGGACGGCATGGAGGGGCTGTATCAGGCTCTTCTTCAGCGGGCGCTGGAGGCCAGGGAAAAAGCGTATTGTCCCTATTCCGGCTTTGCGGTGGGGGCGGCACTTTTGTGTAAGGACGGCACGGTATATTCCGGCTGCAATATTGAAAACGCTGCCGCTTCTCCGGGCTGCTGCGCGGAGAGGACCGCTTTTTTCCGGGCGGTGGGCGATGGGAAGCGGGGCTTTTTGGCCATTGCCGTAGTGGGCGGCCCGGCGGGAGAAGCGCCGAAGGAATTCTGCCCGCCCTGCGGGGTGTGCAGGCAGGTCATGCGGGAATTCTGCGGGCCGGATTTTGAGATCCTCCTGACGGACGGAACAGAGCGGAAGCGGTACACCCTGGAAGAGCTGCTGCCCATGTCCTTTGGGCCGGAGCAGCTGAACAACGAAAAGCGTTAGGAAAGGCGGCGGTTTCGATGCGCATGGTGGATATCATCCGGAAAAAACGGGAGGGCGGCGAGCTCACAGACCGGGAGCTGGCCTTTTTTGTGCAGGGCTTTTCCAGGGGAGAAATTCCCGATTATCAGGCCTCCGCCCTCATGATGGCCGTTTTCTTTCAGGGCATGACCCGGCGGGAGACCGCCGCCCTCACCATGGAAATGGCCCATTCCGGAGACACGGTGGATCTTTCCCAAATCAGCGGCGTCAAGGTGGATAAGCACTCCACCGGCGGCGTGGGGGATAAAACCAGCCTGATCTGCGGGCCTATTGCCGCGGCCTGCGGGGTAAAGCTTGCGAAGATGAGCGGCAGGGGGCTGGGACATACCGGCGGCACGGTGGATAAGCTGGAAAGCATTCCCGGGTTTCAGACCGAGCTGCCCCGGGAGGAATTCTTTTCCATTGTAAACCGGACCGGAATGGCGCTGATCGGCCAGTCGGGAAACCTTTGCCCGGCGGATAAAAAGCTCTATGCCCTGCGGGATGTGACCGGCACAGTGGAAAGCCTGCCGCTGATCGCCTCCAGCATTATGTCCAAGAAGATCGCCGCCGGGGCGGACGCCATTTTGCTGGATGTAAAAACAGGCTCCGGCGCGTTCATGAAAAGCCGGGAGGACGCCCGTGCTCTGGCGGAGGAAATGGTTCGGATCGGCCAGGGCGTGGGGAAGAAAACCGTGGCCCTCATTACAGATATGGATCTGCCCTTGGGCAGGAAGATCGGCAACGCCCTGGAGGTGATAGAGGCCTGCGAGGTTTTGCGGGGAAAGGGAGAAAAGCGGATCACAGAGCTTTGTCTGGAGCTGGCGGCCAATATGATCTATTTGGGAAAACAGGCTGAAACCCCGGAAACCGCCAGAGAAAAAGCAACCCAGGCGGTAGCTTCCGGCCGGGCCTTTGAAAAGCTGTGCGAAATGGCGGAAGCCCAGGGGGGAGACAGCTCCTTCCTGCGGGAGACGGAAAAATTCCGCCTTTCCCCGGTAAAATGGGAAGTGAAAGCGCCGAAAACAGGGTGGATCACCGCTCTGAACGCCGAGGAATGCGGCCTTGCCGCCATGGAGCTGGGCGCGGGCCGGGAAACCAAGGAAAGCGAGATCGATCTCGGCGCGGGAATCTCCCTCCTGAAAACAAAGGGCGATTTCGCAGAGGCCGGAGAGCCCATTGCCCTGCTGTACGGCGGCAGCGCGGAAAAATGCCGCCGGGGCGAGGAACGGTTTCTTGCCGCCCTGGAGCTTCATGGGGAACAGCCGGAAGCGGCTCCGCTGATTTTGGAGCGGATCGAAAAGGCCGATCCGTGAAAAAGCTGACAGAACGGGGAAATCCCCCGGCGAGGACAAATAGAAAAAGGGCCGGCGCTGATGCGTCGGCCTTTTTCTATGCCGGTTGGTTACAAAACCGCTTAGTCCCAAAAAACTTTTCAGCCCAGGCAGGTTACAAAAAAGTGCGTACTTGCGGGGCTTTTTTTCGGGGGGTATACTCAGGGCAGAACAAGGAGGAGCGCTCCCTCAGAAATTTTAAGGAGGTATTCCCATGGACTACGGTATCCTTTCTATCGTTCCCATCCTCATTACCTTTGTGATCGCGTTTTGGGTAAAAAATGTGTTTCTTGCCCTGCTTTCCGGCATTTTGAGCGCCACGGTGATCATCGGCGGCTTTACCGGAGATTTTTTCACGGGTCTAAATTCCATTGCCACGGTGTTTACCGACGTTTCTACCACCAAAACCACCATTTTCGTGCTGATGACCGGCGCTATCATGACGGTGGTGAGCCGCTCCGGCGGTGTGGAGGGCTTGGTGCTGTACTGTACGGAAAAGCGGCAGATGGTCAAATCCCCGGTGACCGCACAGCTGATTTCCTTTGTACTGGGCCTGCTGCTGTTTGTGGACGGCACCAGCTCCATTGCCATCACGGCGGTGGTGGGAAAGCCCTTCTTCAAGAAATACAAGGTGCCCGATGAAAAGCTGGCCCTCATCTCCAATTCCACCGGCTCCGCCGTAGCGTGGATCGTCCCCTTCGGCAGCGCCTGCGCGGTGCTGACCACCTTCTTTACTCCGGTCGCCCAGCAGCTGGGCATGACAGAAGACCCCTTCAGCGTAGTCATGTCCTCGGTGGTGTTCCAGTTTTACACCATTGCCCTGCTGGTTTTGATCCTGGCCTCCATCCTCTTTAAATTCGATTTCGGCCCTATGAAGCGGGCCTACATCCGGAACGAGGACACCGTCACAGAGTACCAATACGACACGGAAGTTAGCGACCGCACCAAAGTGCAGGCGAAAAACATGCTGCTGCCTATCGTGTTTTTAGTGGCGTGCATTTTTGCTCTCCTGCTTCTCACTGGAAACGGAAACCTGGCAGGCGGCGACGGCGGCACGGCGGTATTTATCTCCGGGCTTTTAACTCTGCTTCTCACCGGGGTGTGGTATTTGTTGCGGAAGATTTGCACCTTGGAAAAATACACCTCCTGGGTCATGGACGGTATGAAATCCATGTTTGAGCTGGCGCTAATTTTGGTGCTGGCCTATGCCTTCGGCAGTCTCCTTTCCGTGCTGGGGACAGCGGCGTTCATCGCCCAATACGCTCAGCTGATGCCCAGCGGGATCATGCTGGCCGCTGGGTTCCTGATCGCCACCTGCATTGCCTACGCCACCGGCACCAGCGGCGGCACAGCGGCGGTGCTGGTGCCGGTCCTCACTCCCGTACTGGTGCCCATGGGCATTCCCGCCCCCTTTGTGCTGGGCGCCATCATTTCCGGCGCGGTGTTCGGCGACCAGAACTCGCCTATCTCCGACAGCGTGATTCTGACCTCCAGCATGACCGGGGTGAAAATCATGGATCATGTCCGCACCCAAACGCCCTATACCCTGGTGGCCTGGGGCGCGGCCATGATAGGGTATCTGATCCTCGGATTTGTACATTGACAGAGAGGGGAAACGAGTATGAAAAACGGCAACCTGGACAAGAAACTGGTGATCGACAAGGAAAAGTGTATTCAGTGTGGTCTGTGTGAACGCACCTGCTGGAACGGCGCACTGAAAATGGGCGCTTCCGGCTATCCGGAACAGGCGATCACCGAGCTGACTGACGAGTGGAAGATGTGCTGGGAATGCCAGCGCTGCTTGGCAGCCTGCCCCACGGGAGCGTTGTCCATTTGCGGCAAGCGCCCGGAGGACAGCCTTCCCCGGGAGTTGCTTCCCAGCTCAAAGCAAATGGACGCCCTGCTCACCAACCGCAGGAGCTGCAGGTCCTTCAAGCAGGAAAATGTGGACAGGGCGCTGATCGACCATATCCTGCACATCTGCGGCAATTCCCCCACCGGCAGCTGCAACCAGATCTACGAATTTACCGTGATTGACGATATCAGGGTGATGAAGGAGTTCACCACGATCCTTCGGGACGAAATGCTGGCGGAAACCAGGAAAGGCAACAACCCGCCCCGGTTCGACGACGGGGATATGGCCATGATCCGCTCAAAGTACGAGGAGGGAGAAGAATTCTGCTTCCGGGGCGCGCCCCATCTGCTGGCGGCTCACGCGCCTATCGGCAAAGGCGAGTGGGTGTTCGATACGGCTATCGCCTTGGCCTACGCAGAATTAGCCATGACCTGCAATGATTTGGGATTTATCTATGTGTCCACCCCCTGGGCCGCCCTGCAGACCTGCCCCCGCACACGGGCTTTCCTGCAGATCCCGGAGAACCACTATATCAGCTGTCTGGTGGGTTTTGGCAAGCCCAGCTACCAGTTTCAGCGGGGCGTACAGCGCTCTGACGCATTGAAAATTAACCGCATTACCAGCGAAACCACAAAGGAGTTGTATTAAAATGACAGTTAAGAAAATTTTTGAGGCTTTCCAGAAGATAGATTGCTGCACCTTCGCCACCATTGACGACGGCTACCCCGAGACCCGCATCGCTCACTTTTTGGTACAGGACGAGGAAGGCATCTACTTTATGACCATGAACACCAAGCCCTTTTACCGCCAACTGAAAAAGACCGGCAAGCTGTCTGTCTGCGGGCTGTACGCCAAAACCCAGATCCAGGGGGAAACGGATAAGGGCTATGTGTTTGAGCCCGGTTACTTCATCCGCGTCACCGGAGATGTGCGGGAAGTGAGCATCGAGGAGATCAAGGCGAAGAATAACCCGGATTTCCGCTACTGCATTGAGGACAACGCCCGCTATCCCGCCATGACAGCCTTTGTACTGTACCGGGGCCGCGGTGAAATTTACGATTACGATTTCGATTTGGAAAAGCGGGATCACAAGCTGGAGAGGGAACGTTTTTCCTTCGGCGGCATGGAATTTGAAAAGCCGGGGCTATTCATCACGGACAAGTGCATCGGCTGTGGGAAATGCACGAAAACCTGTTCCTTCGACGCCATCGTGAAAGCCGGGGACAGCTATCAAATCAACGGCCGCCGCTGCGACGAGTGCGGCAACTGCGCAGTGCACTGCCCGGTGGGGGCGGTGCGGCACAAGGGAAGCTGAGGAAAAACACAGGAGGTTTTTTTGTGACACAGCGAGACCGCAGGCTTTGGCTGATTTCCATGCTTCTCCGGGAGCGGGGAGAGGGGGAAGGAACGCGGATCCCCGAAGACGAGCAGGGGCAAAAGGACCTGCTTCGGGCGCTGATGAACGTGCGCCCGCCCCTGCCGGTCGGCCGGGATTTTCTGACAGTACAGGATGAGTATCTGTCTGCCGAGCGGGATCGGGAGGGAGTGGTGGATATTCACACCCTCCCATCCCTCCGCCGCGACGGGCGGCTGGTGTTATGGCAGGGCGATATCACGACCTTAAACGCAGATGCCATTGTCAATGCGGCCAACAGCGGCATGAGGGGCTGTTTCTGCGCTCTCCATTCCTGCATTGACAACATCATTCACAGCAAGAGCGGTATCCAGCTGCGGCTGTACTGCGATGAAATGATGAAGCGGCAGGGGTACGGGTATGAGGAACCCACCGGGCAGGCGAAGATCACGCCGGCCTTCAATCTGCCCAGCCGGTATGTTCTTCATACCGTTGGCCCCATCATTCAGGGCCATGTGTCCCAGCGTGACCGTGAGCTGCTGGCCTCCTGTTACCGTTCCTGTTTGAAGCTGGCCGCGGAAAACGGTCTGGAAAGCATCGCGTTCTGCTGTATTTCTACGGGAGTGTTCCGGTTCCCCAATCAGGAAGCCGCTGAGATCGCGGTAAAAACAGTGACCGGTTTCCTGCAAACTCCATCTTCCATTCAAAGGGTGATCTTCAATGTTTTCAAGGATACAGACAAGCAAATCTACCGAAAGCTTCTCGGTCCAAACGCAGAAACTGAAACAGCTCATAGAAAGGGCTGATACGGTCATGATCGGCGCGGGGGCGGGGCTTTCCACCTCGGCGGGTTTTCTGTACACAGGGGAGCGGTTCGAGAAATACTTTGCCGATTTTTCCGAAAAATACGGCTTTCACGATATGTATTCCGGTGGCTTCTATCCCTACAAAACGCCGGAAGAGCACTGGGCTTACTGGAGCCGGTATATCTATATCAACCGCTACACCCATACGCCCGGGCCGGTATATGAGCAGCTGTTTGACCTGGTGAGGGACAAGGACTATTTTGTGCTTACCACCAACGTGGACCACTGCTTTCAAAAGGCGGGCTTTGACAAGGCGCGGCTGTTTTACACCCAGGGGGATTACGGCCTGTTTCAATGCAGCAGGCCCTGCGGCAAAGACACTTGCGACAATGAAGAGGTAATACGGAAAATGGTGCTGGCCCAGGGCTTCACCATTGCCGGAAACGGAACGCTGGAGCCGCCGGAAAACAAAGCGCCTAAAATGACGGTACCCGCCGGGCTTTTGCCCGTCTGCCCCAAATGCGGAGCGCCCCTGACCATGAACCTCCGGGCGGACGATACCTTTGTGGAGGACGCAGGCTGGCAAAAGGCCGCAAAACAGTACCGGGAGTTTGTATACTCTCACCGGAAAGGAGAAATCCTGTTTTTGGAGCTGGGCGTGGGCTTCAACACCCCGGGGATCATCAAGTATAATTTCTGGCAGATGACGGCACAGAATCCGAAAGCTATTTATGCCTGCGTGAATTATGGAGAAGCCTATGTACCCGAGGAAATTGCAAAGCGTTCCGTCTGTATCAGCGGGGACATTGGCGCGGTGCTGCAAAAGCTGTAAAAAATAAGTACCGGTAAGCTCCGTTTTGGCCCTCTGCGGCTTTGGGTGCGGATCTTATCGGTACACGTTTTAAAATTCACGGGAAAAAGACTATTCCAGCCCTGACTTATAATTTTTGCCCCACTGCTCCATTGCGTCCAAGATGGGCCGCATGGTATCTCCCAAGGGGCTGAGGGCGTATTCCACCCGGGGCGGCACCTCGGGGAACACGGTGCGGGTAATGATGCCGTCCGCCTCCAGCGCCCGCAGGCTGTCGGTGAGCACCTTTTGGCTGATCCCGGCCAGATTTTTCTGTAATTCGTTAAACCGCCAGGGCCGCATCCGCAGGTTGCGGATGATCAACAGCTTCCATTTGCTGCCGATCAACTGGACCGTAGTGGCCACCGGACATTCAGGAAGCTCGCTTTTTGTAAGCATACCATTCCTCCAATGCTTCAAAATGTGATGTAATACTTTAATTATATTGTAACATGCATAAAAAGTCAACGGAAAAGTGCTTTTGCGGCGGAAAATGCCGCGGCTTGCAAGAAACGGTGGAAAATCAGTCGCACGGTTCTCCTAAGCTACAGAAAAACATATTTGATGCACGTACAGTCAAAGCCCGGCTTTCGATGAGAAGCCGGGCTTTCCTGCTTGCAACCCGCTTTGCGGCATGCTATAATCGCCTCGTCAAGCAAAGCCGGAAGGGCTGCATTACACATGACTTGAAGCGGAGGAATATCCTTGTATTTTGAAAAGCTTATGACACATACTCAGCTGGCGGAGGGCGAAGCATCCTGGCGCCAGCGGCAGAACACGGAATATCTCTTGGAGCTGAAAACCGACAATCTGCTTTTTCCCTACCGCTGGCAGGCGGGGGAGCTCTGGAGCATCAACCGGCGCATGCCGGAGCTGCACGGCGGCTGGGATTCGCAGAACAGCCATATCCGGGGCACCTTTACCGGCCATTGGCTCAGCGCCGCCGCGCACATCTATGCGCAAACGCAAAACCGGGAGCTGAAAAACCGGGCTGACTTTATGGTGGACGAAATCAAAAAATGCCAGCTGCAAAACGGCGGGCAGTGGGCGTTCCCCATCCCGGCGGATTATGTCGAAGGCGTGAAAGAGGGCCGCAGCTTCTGGGCGCCCTTTTATGTCTGCCACAAGGTGATGATGGGCCTTCTCGACATCTATCTGTACATGGAGAATCCCGCGGCGCTGGAGATCATCGACCACGCTTCGGATTGGTTTGTCGATTTCATCGGAAGGACCACGCGCCAAGAGCTTACCGAAATGATGGATCTTCAGGAAACCGGCGGCATCATGGAGCTTTGGGCCGATCTGTACGGCGTGACAGGCGTCCAAAAATATCTGGATCTCATGCGTGCCTTCGAGCGCCCGGCTCTGTTTGAACCGCTGCTCGAGGGAAAAGACGTTCTGACCAATATGCACGCCAATTCCACCATTCCGGAGGCCCACGGCGCCGCCCGGGCTTATGAGGTTACCGGCGAAGAGCGGTACCGAAAAATTGTGGAAAGCTACTGGGATTGGGCGGTCACAAAGCGCGGCATGTACGCCACCGGCGGGCAGACCTGCGGCGAGATTTGGACGCCGCCCATGCGGCAATCCGCCCGGCTCGGCGAGCAGAATCAGGAGCACTGCACCGTTTACAACATGATCCGCCTGGCCGATTATCTGTACCGGTGGACCGGCAAGGCCGAATACGCGGATTACATCGAGCGCAACATATTAAACGGCCTTTATGCTCAGGGCTATTGGAACGCCCGGGAGCTGGATTCCCTCTGCGACCCCACCCCGCCCGATTTCGGATTGGTGGCTTACTATTTGCCGCTGCATGCCGGGGCCCAGAAAAAATGGGGCTCGAAAACCGACCATTTCTGGTGCTGTCACTGTACGCTGGTTCAGGCCAATTCCCGTTTGCGGGAGTTCATCTGGTACCGCCATGCGAACAGCGTTACGCTGGCGCAGTTCATCCCCTCCGACCTGACGGAGGAGGTCGACGGCAAGCCCGTACAGATCCAGCTGCGCAATACCGATCTCGGTGGAAGCTGCAACCGCATCAACGAAACCTCCCTGAGCATCTGGGAGCGCCCGAATTATTATGCCTATGACCTCACGGTAAAGGCGGAGGAGGGCTGTGCGTTCGAGCTGAAGGTGCGCATTCCCTGGTGGATCGCCGGAAAGGTCGAATGTACGGTAAACGGCGAAAAGGTGGAGGGCTGCGAGCGCGATGGATATCTCGTTCTGAACCGCCGCTGGCAGGCGGATACCGTACACCTTGTCTTCCCCAAGAAGCTCACCTGCTGGCCTCTTGCGGACGAGCCGAACACCGTGGCGTTTCTGGACGGCCCGGTGGTGCTGGCCGGGCTCATCGGGGAGGAGCGCACCCTGTACGGCGATATCCACCATCCCGAAACGCTGCTGAAGCCCCATTGCGAACGGGCCTGGTCCGATTGGAGCGCAGGCTGGAAAACCACGGGACAGCCGGTGAATTTCTACCTGAAGCCCATCGCGCAGATCGGCCGGGAGCAGTATACCGTGTACTTCCCCATCGAGCCGAAAAAATAAAGCGGTCCATAACAAAGCCTCCGCTTGCCGGGAGATGATCTCCTGGCAAGCGGAGGCTTTTCATGTGTTGCCACGGTTCTTGATCTAAAATAGTATTTTCAGCGCGTACCGCGCAGGAAAAGCACAGAAAAAACCTATGGTTCACGAATTGCCGAAGGCTCAGTGCTTTTGCACTGAGCCTTCTTCGCAGATGTGTGGTGCGCTCGACTTAATGAGTGCTTTCGTTAATTGGGGAGCTCACTGTAAGACAAGGGAGGATCACGGCTTATCTCAAAATCCACGGCCTAAAAACGTCCCACCGGGACATTTTCTTGACGGCCTTTCAATTCCCTTCGCCCATAAAAAAACAGCCACGCTCTCCCGCGTGACTGTTTTTTTATGGAGCGGGCGAAGGGATGTGAGAGATTTGTCGGTTTTTGCCGCGCTGTGCGTAAAGTGCGAATCGAAAACGAGCAAAACCCCACGGCCTAAAAACGTCCCACCGGGACGTTTTCTTAACGGCCTTTCGATTCCCTTCGCCCATAAAAAAACAGTCACGCTCTCCTGCGTGACTGTTTTTTTATGGAGCGGGCGAAGGGGTGTGAGAGATTTATCGGTTTCTGCCGCGCTGTGCGTAAAGTGCGAATCGAAAACGAGCAAAACCCCACGGCCTAAAAACGTCCCACCGGGACGTTTTCTT
>JAETPP010000281.1 GCA_021771115.1 Bacillota bacterium
TCGTACCGCACCCAATGGGAACGGGACTGTTCAAATAAATTTTTCATCATACACGCCCTTTCTCCTTAATCGTCCCAATTATCAGGGGCGGTTTTTCTTTTTTCTGCGCTTGGTCTTATTCTCCCGCCGGATCACGGCGTCCTTGCCCTGTTTCCTTGCGATTTTCGAGTATTCCTCCAAAAACTGGTGTTCCCGCAAGGTCAGGCTATGTTCCGGTTTGCCGCACAGATGGTCATACATCTGGCGCTGCAATTTTTTGTGGATGGTCTTTCGTAGTTTGCGGATATTGCGGTCAGACTGCCCTCGCACAGCGGCAAGCCGGGTGGTGCTGTATAGGCGCAAAGAGAGAAAATACAAAACTTCCTTGTGTTCCTCGCTTAGTTCCTCCACCATGCGAGAAATAAAGGCGTCGGCAGTGAGGTTGTGCATCTCATAGGGGCAGTCAAACAGGATGTCCAGAAAGTTCCCGGCCATCAGCTGCCGGTATGCGGGGTTGTTCATCCAGCGGGGAATGAGCTTCGGTTCAGGCACCGCCTGATATTCCAGCGGCACATCCCCACGGAGGTTTTCATGGTCCCGTTCCCGGCGCTCCCGGTTCCGGTCCAGCTTGTTCCATTCCTCCACCACGGCCTGGAAATCCTTCTCCGTGCGGGCCGCTTCCTCCAGCCGCCGTATGGCCTCGGCCCGCATCTCCCGTTTCAGCCGCTTATCGCTGACCGGGGAGGCTTCTTCTTCCTCGTCCTCCAGTTCCGCTTCATAGTCGATGGGATGCTCGTCCTGCTCCAGCTCATTTTCCAGCTCGGCCAGACGTTCTTCCGAAAGCGCCTGTTCCAGCGTTTCTTCCGCCCCTGCGCCTGTCCCATCGTCCCATCCGGTGAAGCCACCCTCGGTATCCAGAAGCTCGTCATCAGACAGATACGCCATGACCCCACCTCTTTTCAAAAAAATATTTTGCAATTTTTCAAAAATGGTTCCGTTTTGCACCCCGGATTTCTCCTATTAGCGAAAGGGTAATCTAAAATCAGATTACTTTTTTCGGAACCACATCAACATTATACAACGACTGCGCCGGAAGCGCAAGAAAGAGAGGTTCTATGGTAAAAAACGGCACCCAGGATTTTTTTCGGAAGGGAGTGAGCGACAGTGACACTGTTTGAACTGGTAAAACAAGCTGTTTGTGTTCCGGAGGCGGCGACCTATTATGGGCTGCAAGTCAGTCGAAACCGCATGGTCTGTTGTCCGTTCCATAATGACCGACACCCCAGCATGAAACTGAACGAGCGTTATTTTTACTGCTTCGGCTGCGGAGTAACCGGTGATGTGATTGACCTTGTGGCGAGGTTATTTGACCTGAGTAGTTACGAGGCAGCGCAGAAGCTGGCTTATGACTTCGGGATTGACCCGGACAAACCACCGGCAGCAATCGCTCTGCCCAAACCGGAACGTCCTCTGCTGAAAGCATACCGGCAGGAGGAAGTGCGCTGCCTGCGGGTATTGTGCGATTATCTGCATCTTCTGGAAAGCTGGAAGGTGCAGCACACACCCAAGACACCGGAAGATGTTCTGGATGACCGGTTTGTGGAAGCCTGCCAGATGCTGGACTATGTGGAGTATCTGGCAGATTTGCTCATTGCCGCCGA
>JAETPP010000050.1 GCA_021771115.1 Bacillota bacterium
GTTGTTCCAGGCAAATTTTCGCAGGAATACTGGCGTATTGCAAGAAAATTTAACGCAGAACGGCTTCCAAAAGGCCGCTCAGATGGTGCTTACAGGTTGTGAATACAGGTTCTAAATTCGGCAGGCTTTCCGGTGTTCCCGGAGAAGAACGGACCGGCTGTACATAGTGTTTGGCGGCGCGGCTGTGTTTCTTCCTTGAGTTTCTTAAGTGTTTATGGAAATGATGTGATTTTGTAATGGGAGAGGGCGTAAAAGAGCCTCAGAAAAAGCGAAACGGCCCGCTGCAAACAGTTCTCAATGTTTTCGGCGTGGTTTTGTGCGTGCTTTTTATCCCGATCATCATTCTGAATGTGGTGATGATCGTTCGTTCCTATACCGATCCGGAGCATATCCCCTCTGTTTTCGGCGTTTCGCCGGTGGTGGTGCTTTCCGGCTCCATGTCGCCCGCCTTTGAGGCCGGGGATATGATCTTTATTCAGAAAACAGACCCCTATACCCTGAAGGTAAACGATGTGATCTGCTATTTGGAAGAGGAATCCGCCGTTACCCATAGAATTATGGAGGTTCAGCAGCAGGATGGCTCTCCCCTGTACATCACCCAGGGCGACGCCAACAACACGGAGGACGCCACGCCGGTTTCCCCCCAGCAGGTTCAGGGAAAATATACCGGGGTAAAAATCGCGGGCGCGGGCGAATTTGCCATGTTCCTGCAATCTACGCCGGGCATGCTTCTCTTTATCGGCGGACCGATCCTGCTCTTTATTTTGTGGGATGTGTTCCGCAGAATGGCGGCGGGGAAGGAAAACCGCCGGGAGCGGAAGAAGCTGCAGGAGGAAAGCTCCTCCAAGCAGCAGGAAATGGAAGCCATGGAGAAGGAGCTGGAAAGGCTGCGCGCCCAGGTAAACGGCAGCGAACCCCCGCCCCCTCAGGATTCCCCGGATGAGGATAGGTTCTCTTAAAGGGAAGCCGCCCGAAAAGGGAACGAAAGAGCTTTGCTCAGAGCTTGGCTCTTATGCCCTTTCTAACAACTAAATTGCTAATGACTAACGACTAAAGAACGAGATCCTTCACTGAAAGCAAAGCAAGCTTTGCTTTTGTTCAGGATGACAGATTATGGGCTTTTCCCTTTGTCCTTTTCCAGTATCTAGAATCCAGCATCCAGAATCCAGTAGGATATTTCGGCGCATGCTGAGCGCCGTGCGAGATATCACAATATAAAAAAACAAATGGAGGAACAGCAAGATGAAAAAGAGAAGCATCGCAGCTCGCCTTGGTGTTGCTGCAATGGCCCTGACTTTGATCACCACCAGCCTGTCTTCCGGTACTTTGGCCAAGTATTCGGATACTGTGAAGGGCTCAACCAAACTGATCGTTGCCCGGTGGAATGTGGGCGCGTCCGTAACGGCCAATGGCACCAAGACCGCTTTGGCCACTTCTCCCGTTGATTTTGGCGATCTTGCCAACACGGCCACCACAAAGCCCACCAATGTAGCAACAGGAAGGATCGCCCCCGGCATGGCAGGCGGTTTTCAGATCAATCTGACCTCTGCGGCAGATGCCAGCGGTTCCGCGGGAACAGAAGTGGATGCGGAGTATGTCGTTTACATTAAGCCCGATGTACCCGGCAACCTGCCCAGCCACTTTACCATGAAGAATGGAAGCACCAGCATAGATTTTAACGATACCAGTGCGGAAGGCTATGATACTACCCTCGGCTGGCAGCTGGGCAGCGGCACACTGAAGGCCGGCACTTCCAAGGCGGATCTGAACATCAACTGGGAATGGCCCTATGAGGATACACCTGGTGGAAGCGGAAACGATGCGGATGATACCACCTACGGTACTTATAAGATCAGCGATTCTGCAAATAAGGCCACCGCTGATTACACCACAAACTTCACTGTGACGGTACAGTTTGTGCAGGCTGAGCCTACATCTTCTACTGGCGCATAAGAAGAAAGTACTTTGCCGCGCGTTCTGTGAAAAAATAACATAAAAAAGGTTGCCGTTTTGGCACAGCCGATGGCAATAAAGGCCCTCGGCAGAGGGCTTTGAAAGCCCTCTGCCGGGGGCTTTCCGTTTGAAAAAGGGGGGAAGGGAATGGCGGAAAAGCAAAAAGGGAAGCTTTTTGGGCTGCCCTGGCAGCCCAGGCTTTCCGTGCTGCTTATGGCGCTTTTTCTGGTTTTTGCCCTGACCTCCGGCATGGTGGGCTTTCTGTTGGGAAGAAATGCTTCCCGTGCCAGCGGAGAGCTGGTGGATACCATTGTGCTTTCTCCCGGAGAATTTTCCCTTTCTTCGGACAGGACCCTGCGGTTTCTCAGCGGGCGGCTGCGGCACAGCTCCGGTGAGCCCTTTTCAGGGGCCACCGTGTTGTTGGGGAGCGGTGAAAAAAGCGATACCACAGATGCGCAGGGAAAATTCTATTTTTCCGATGTGCGTTCCGGCTCTCACACCCTGTCTGTACTGGACAGCAGTGGAGACAGCCTCACCGAGCTCACGCTGTCCCTGGATTTTTCCGGGGATGCGATCTTGGCAGATCTCAGTGAGCAGCCCTCCTTTCAGATGTCTGAGGACGCCAGAATGCTGGAATTTACTCTGGTTCTGGGGAAGGACCAGACCCTGAGGGTAGAGGAGGAAAGCGCATACTTTGTGACCAAGGATGGACAGATCGTGGACTTCCATGGCTCCTCTTTAAAGGTAAAGGATACCTCCCGTGCGGTGACGCCTGCCGGAAGCCTGGTGGCGGCGCCGGGCTATGTGCTGCTGCCTGCCAAGGGAACGGCGGTAACGCCCCGGGGAGAGCAGCTGGAGGTATCGCCGGGAGAAGAGGTTTTTTCCGGCGTGGTGGTGGAAAAGGACGGTTCCGTTCAGCTGGAGGAAGGACCTGTTTTGCTGCCGGAAGGAGAAGTAAAGCTGCCGGATGGGGAAACCGTGGGCGGCGGAGATAAAGTCATTGTGGTAACAGACGATGAGGCGGAGGAATTGCCGGAGCTGCCGGAGGAATATGCTCCTCCGGAAAACAAACCGGCCGTGGGTACGCCCGGAGAAGCATCTTCGCAGCCGGAGCCGGATCGTGAACCCCCGGCGCCGGGATCTTCCGAGCCGGTTTCCTCCGAGGCAGAGCCTTCTGAAGAGGTGTCTTCCGGCATGGTCTCTTCCGAGCCGGAAAGCTACCAGGGAATTTCTGTGATCGACCGGGAAACTGGCGCCTCCTGGAAGCAGCAGTCCTTGATCGATCTGTTTAAAAACCGAACGGATACCATGGATCTGGGGACAAGAAACGGAGTTCCCCTTGTCGCGCCCGGGTCAAAGGGATATTATGCCTTTCGCCTGGAAAATCCGGAAAGCTTTGATATTGTCTATACCGTTTCCCTGGAAGAAACCTCCTTTCATCTGCCGATCCGGTATTCGGTAGTCGACGATACCACCAATTACAGCCATTTGTATCGGGAGCGCATTTCCGGCACGGAAAAGCCGCTGAGGACCAAGGAGATCGTGATCCCGGCGGAAAGTGTGCAGGATTTCCGGATCGACTGGGAATGGATGTATGAGGACTGGTACATGCCGGAGCGGGACGACGCGCTGGATACCAGCGCGGCCTCCAACCTGACTACCGCGGGCAGGACCTATATGCTCTCTGTGCTGATCGAGGCCGCCCAGGTCATTGAAGAACCGGAGGTAAGCCTGGATGGAGATATCCGGTATCCGGGGGTCCACTAAGAAGGAACAAGAGCAGTTGTGAAAGTTTGGAATTTGGACCGGCACTTGTCCTTTTCCGGCCTCTCATAGCTGATATCTGCTTGAGGAAAGGAAACACCCATGAAAGTGATGATCAGGATCCTGCGCGGCCTGTTGACGGCAGTGCTGTGCGCGGTGCTTCTTGTGAATATCTGGATGCTGGTACAGCAGACAGTGCTGAAAAGGGAAGCTCCGGAGGTGCTGGGGTATTCCCAATATATCGTGACCTCCGGCAGTATGGAGCCCAGCATGTCTCCCGGCGATCTGATCCTGGTAAAAAGCCAGGAAAGCTATGGTCTGGGAGATGTGGTCACCTTCCGTGACAGCCGGGGAGAAACGGTGACCCATCGGATCGTGGGCGGTGTATCCGGGCAGTTCATCACCCAGGGAGACGCCAATAATACAGAGGACGGCGAGCTGCTCCCCCCGGAAAGGATCCTGGGAAAGCTGCGGCTGGTGCTGCCGGGCGCGGGAGGCGTTCTGATGTTTCTGCGTTCCCCTCTGGGAATTCTGGTGTTGTTGGTGGTAGGCGTTCTGCTGATCAAGCTCCCCGACTGGATCGGAACCGCAAAGGACAAGGGCCGCCACAGCGCCTAAAGAACCGGAAAATCAAAGCCCAAAGGAAAAAGCCCTTAAGCCCTTTCTAACTACTAACTACTAATGACTAACGACTAAAGAACGAGATCCTTCGGGCGCTGCCCTCAGGATGACACAGAAGGGGCAGGATGACAGATCGGGGCCTTGCCCTTACGCCCTTATCCAGCATCCAGTATCCAGCATCTAAACATCCAGAAGGGAAAAGAGAAACCATGAGGAAGCCGGAACAAGCAAAGCACTTGAAAAAACCTTCCCGCCTGCCGCTGTATCTGCTGCTGGCGGTGGTGGTCACCATGCTTGCCACTACCGGTACTCTGGCGAAGTATTCCTCCCGGTTCGGCATGTCCCTTTCCGCGCAGACAGCGGCCTTTGCCGGAGGCGGTACGCTGGATTTTGACCTGGCGCTGGAGGATATGGCCCCCGGCGATACCCGCACGGTACAGTTTACGGTACAGAATTACGATGGAGAAAGAAATTGCGAAGTTGGCTTAGACTATGAGATCGCCATAGAGACCATGGGAAATTTGCCGCTTTCCTTTGCCTTATTGGGAAAAAAGGAAGCGGGGGACAGTGGGGAAGGCAGTGAGCTTGCGGGCCCTCTGGATCAGAACCTCACAGCGGGCGGCGGAAAGCTGCCGGTGGCGGGCGGCGGGGCAGGCGTCAGGCGGCAGCATACCTATGAGCTTTCCATCAGCTGGCCCAAGGAAGAGACCGATGAGGATTACAGCCATGAGATCGACCTGGTCACGGTCACGGTGACCACAACGCAGGCGGCAATAGAGCCTGCCGGTTGAAGGGCCGAAGAGAGTCTGTACTGCGGCTTTAAAGGTGATACCCATGAGAAAGCAGAGAAAAAAGAGCATACCGTTTCATCGCGTACTGGCGGCATTGGTTTTTGTGATGGCGCTGGTTTTGCTGTTGTCTACAGCGGGGGCCACTCTGGCAAAATATGCGAACAGGGCCTCCAAAAACGGAGCCGCCGCCGCAGTGCCTTTTTATTTTGTCAGCGACAAGCTGGGGGAAAGCACCCCTTATTATCAAATCAGTGAACCGGCGGAGGGAGAAACGGTGGAGCTCACCTTTTCCCTGTCCAATTTTGTGGATGAGCTGCGCTGCACAGAGCATCCCCTGAACTATACCTATTGGGCGGAAAACGATTCCTCCGGAACGATTTCGGGAACGGAGCATTCCGGCAGCCTGTCCGGCAGCTTTCAAACGGAGAGCATCACCCTGACCCTGGAAAAAGCGGCTTTCGGCAGCGAAGGCGCGGTGACGGTAACGGCCCGGAGCACCGAGCCCTATGTGAAAACGGTCAGCGCCCGGTTTGGCTTTACCGCCCGACAGGGAGAGCTGCAATGGACGGTGGAGGAGCAGGAGGGCGCCGTGGTGTTGGAGTTATTCGGGGGAGGCAACGAGGCAGTGACCGTTGCCTGGCCCGATACTTTGCTGCCGGACCCCATGAACGAGCTCTTTTCCGGCACGGGATCCGGAGAAATTACCTTTTCTCCCCAGCCGGGGGTACGCTATGCCCTTACCTTTTTGAAAAAAAATCCGCAAAACAACTACACAAAAGCGGATTTTACCATAACCGAGCAAGGAAGCTAGGGGACTGTTCGAAAAATCAACCCCCATCTATTCGTCCCTTGCCCTTACGCCCTTATCTAATGCCCTTAAGCCCTTGTCTCGCCTGTCGGCTCGGGTGCTGTGCCCCAGTGGGGCACGCCCAGCACCGACCGAAGCGAAAGCGTAGACCAGTTCGCACCAACGGTCTCAGCTGTCGCTTCGGGTGTTGTGTGCCGGTGGCACACGTCCAACACCGACCGAAGCGAAGCGTAGACCGGGTCAGAACGGTCTCCACCGGAGACCTTCCCCCCACTGGGGCGTGCTCACCCTTATCCAGCATCCAGCATCTAGTATCCAGCATCCAGTAGGAAAGGAGTCCTGTTATCATGAAGCGAGTGTTCTGCTTTGTCCGGCGAAAAGCGGGGGCGCTGCTGTGCGTTCTGCTTTCGGCGGCGCTGATAACGGGCTGTCTCTGCGCGGAGGGGATCACTGTTTCCGCCAGCGGAGAAGAGCGTTCCTTTGATCTGGGCGTAAACCCGGAGAGCGTTACCGCCGTGCTGGGGGAAAACGGAGTGCTGACCGTCAGCGGCTCCGGAGCGATCCGGGATTTTACCCCGGAGACCGCGCCTTTTGCAAAATACCGGGTCACCACCATAAAGCTGGGGGCGGATCTGACCGCTATCGGAAGCTATACCTTCTATAACTGTGAAAGCCTGACCGGGGCCCTCATACTGCCGAAGGGCCTGCTTCGCATTGGGGACAAGGCCTTTTCCGGAGACAGCGCGGCGCTGGCTCCCAGGCCGGAATATGTGGAAAATCCCTTTACCGAGGCTTTAGTGACCAGAAAAAAGGAAGCGGAGCCTTCAGCCCCGGAAAGCACTCCGGAGGAAAAGCAGCCGGTTTCTTCCGCGCCAGAGGAGCAGGAAGCTGTTTCCTCTGCGCAGGAACCGGAAAGTGCTTTGGAAAGCGCCTCAGAGTCTGTCAGTGAGCCGGAAGGTACTTCCGAAAAAGCGGGAACAACTTCGCAGGGCTCTGGGGAAGAAGAAAACCGATATGTGATCGAACACATCACCCAGCAGGAGATCGGGACGGAAATTTTTTACCCCCGGGAAAACGGGCCTGTCTTTTTCTGTTCGGCGGAAAACGAAAGCTTCCGGGCGGCCATGACCGTGGCTGGCTTCCGGGAGGCCCAGGCCATGCTTCCCGTTACCCTGCACTATGGAAAGGGCAGCAGCGCGGACGGGCAGGCGGTTTTGAAGAATATTCCCGTGGCAGACGGCAGGCTTACTTTGCCGGGAGTGCCGCCGGAATTTTCCGCCCCGGAGGGAGACGGCCTGTATCAGTACGTTTTCAGTGGCTGGACGGAAACCCAGGACGAGCCCAATACCGTACGGAGTGCCGGCTCTGCCTTTTCGGTGGGAGAGCGGACTGACCTCTATCTGATCGCCAACTGGAGCCGGGAGCTTGTCGGGAAGATCGCGGTAGCCCAGGAGGGAGACGCCTGGGTGTTTACCGCCCCGGAGCCTGCGGGCTATGAGGTCCTTTCCTACCGCTGGCAGACCTGTGTGCAGGAGGCGGGGCAACCGCTTCCGGCAGACCAGGAGAAGCTTTCCTGGAAGGATATTCCGGGAGAAGTTTCCGGCACGTACCGGCATCAGCCGGAGCCTGCGGACAGCGGCAGATGGTTCCGCTGCATCGAAACGGTACAAAAGAAGCAAAATCTTTTCCAGGCGCTGTTCAGCACGGACAGCGGCGAGGAAGTGGCTTTTTCCGCCGTACAGGGCGTTTCTCCCGCGGCGGAGGGCGATACCCCGGAGGGCGACTCTGCGGGAATCGTATCGGGAAAAAACTTTTCCGGCGGCATTTCCGGCGGCAGCGCCGTGATCCCTCCCAAGGGTACGGTGACGGCGGGCTTTCAAAGAAGCTATACGCCCTCTGAACAGACGGAGAGCAGCCTTTGGCTGTGTGCCAAGGGAGAGGGCACAGCTGTGTCCCGGATCGCTTTTCCCGCCGGAACGAAGCTGCTTTTAGGAGATATGTCCTCTGCGGAGAGCAGCCGGTATTACAGCTTTTCAGCGGGAGGCGGAGCGGCAAAGCTGCCTCTTTCCGACTTTACCGCTCTGGATGGGGGAGAGGGATATTCCGCTCCGGCGGGGACTTCCCCCGTCTCTGAAAAACTGATCGTGGTCGTGGATTTTTCCGGCACGGCTGGAGCGGCGCTTCCCCAGGGCGAGTATTTTCTGGCGATGACAAGGGAAAGCAGCCAGCAGCCCGAAAGCGCGGCCAGGGCATCCTTTACCGTGGCGGCGGAGGAAAGCTGCAGCCTGGCGCTGACCCGGGAGGAAGCGGGGGCCGGGATCTGGAAGCTTACGGTAACTTCCGGAGTTCCCGGAAGCAACGTCCGCTATACAAGAGGCGCCTGTATCCGCCTGGCCCTGACTACCCCCGATGGGCAGCAGGTGGGCTTTCCCACGGGGATGGTAGCCTCCGGAGAGGTGGAAAACATTGTGGCGGAACGGGACGGCACCCTGACCTTTACCATGGCTCAAAACGGTTCCGCCGCCATCAGCCTGAACCTTTCCGCCGTACAGGAAAGCGAGCTTGCCGCCGGAGAATACCGGATCAAGGCGTCCCTTTCCCCCAGGGCGGGGCTGCAAATGGCCGGCAGCCAGGGAACGGTGGACGCCCAAGCGGAGACCGGCGTTTCTCTGAGCCGGGAGGAAGCTTCCGCCGGGCAGAGATCTGTCAACGTAGAGCTGGGCGGCGATGCCCAGAGGCTGGTGGACGCTTCCGAGGCGGAGGTGGATCTGGCCTTTAACCTGAGCTATCGCGGCATTCAGCCGGGAGATACCCTTCAGGCCCAGGTTTTGTGTAAAACAGGGAAAGGGCCTGAAAGCGGCAGCTATTCCCCAGTGGCGGGAGATTGGAGCATTTCTCCTGCCTCCGGCAGCATCCCCACGGGCCAGGGAGAAACTTTGCACCTGGTGGTCCCGAAGGGCCAGGAGCGCGGCACCTACCGTCTGCTGATCCGCATTGCGGACAGCTCCGGCAGCATTGTGGCGGAGCAGCCCTATAATTTCATTGTAAAATAACAAAAACTCCGAACGCCTCGGTGTTCGGAGTTTTTTCGATATTCAGCCAAGGCGGCGAAAGGAGAGTTTAAAAGCGGAATACTGCCGCAGACGCTGGTGGCGGTTGCACCGCAGGCACTCGGGAACCTTCTTGGTACGGGAGAAACCCTTCTGACCCGACTGAAGGTGATGGATAAATTATTGTTTGGCACACTAACGATCCCCACACACTGTCATCCTGAACAAAAGCAAAGCTTGCTTTGCTTTCAGTGAAGGATCTCGGCCAGCAGTAACCGGCGCATAAAGGGAATTTGTAATCACTGGCTGAGATATGGCCGAGATTCTTCGCCACCTTCGGTGACTCAGAATGACAATGGGAAGAGGAGGTCAGTGTTATTTCCGGTCGGGCCGCACACATACAAATGCCGTGCACTATCTTCACGAGTTGGTGCAGCGGTACGCTGCTAAATTCCAATTTATTGTACTACCCCGTCTCGCCTGTCGGCTCGGTCGGGTCAGAACGTCTCACCTGTCGGTTCGGTCAGCGCTGAAAGGTCTCCACCGGAGACCTTCCCCCACTGGAGCGTGCTCACCTGTTATCCTGAGAAACATAAAAAGTGCTTTGCGCTTTCCTGACAAAGGATCTTGGCCCTGAAGAGCAGACAGGGGGGAACAGATCAAAAGGTGAGAATTTTGACAAACCGCATTTGATTTGGGTAGATTTATACTATTGTGCAATCTTTTTGAGGAAGCATTGAAAACCACTATGTGGTATGCTATGATGAAAATCAATGTAGGTGCTGAAGTGTGAGAAAGCGCAGGCGCGGCTTTTGCCGGCATAGGTATGGAAAGGAAGCGGTGTTATGGTTTTAGACGGGCACATCCATATTATGGGAGATGTGGACGGGGAAACGCTGAAAGCGCAGATGGCTCAGGCGGGCGTGGACGGCGGGATCATCATGTCCCGTCCCTTTGCGGGGTATGAGCCCCAGGAGACCACGCCCTTTGAAAAACGGCTGACGGAAGTGCTGGAGCTGTGCAGGGGACAGGAATACCGGTTTCCTTTCCTGTGGGTGAACCCCCTGGGAGGAAAAGAGACCCTGGAGGAGATCGACGAGGCGGTGGCCCAGGGGATCGCGGGCTTTAAGATCATTTCCACCGAGGCCATGCCGGACTGTCCGGAGGCAATGGAAATTTACCGTCATATTGCAAAGCGGGAAAAGCCCCTGCTGTTTCATTCGGGGATCCTGTGGAACGAGGGCCCTTCCTCCAATTACAACCGCCCGGCGAATTTTGAATGCCTGATGGATGTGGAGGGGCTGCGGTTCTCCCTGGCCCATATCTCCTGGCCCTGGTGCGACGAGTGCATTGCCGTCTACGGAAAGCTCTGTGAAATGCGGCTGGGCAGGGTAGAAATGTATATCGACCTCACCCCCGGCACGCCGGATATTTACCGGAAGGAGGCTCTGTTCCGGCTGCACAACTGCGGATACTGGGTAGAGGACAGGCTCGTTTTCGGAACGGACTGCCTGGCGGAGGATTACGACCCCGCCCGGGCCTCCAGATTGATCGAGATGGATCAAAGGCTCTACGGGGAATTGGAGATCCCGGCGGAAACACAGGAAAAAAGCTTCTCCAAAAATCTCCTGCGGTTTGTACGCGGGGCAGAGTAAAAGATACAGGCGCATAAAACCGCCCTATCCTCCGGGGATAGGGCGGCTTTTTATGTTTTGTGTAAAGGGCTCAGGATGACAGGAGGAGAGTCAGGATGACATCGCCACTGTCATTCTGAGTCGCCGAAGGCGGCGAAGAATCTCGGCCAGCAGAAAGTAGCCTCTTAGGTTCTGAAAAGCAGACAGAAGGAAAAAGAACAAAGGACGAGATCCTTCGGGCGCTGCCCTCAGGATGACAGGCAGGGGGCCCAGGATGACAGGAGGGGAGTCAGGATAACATCGCCACTGTCATTCTGAGTCGCCGAAGGCGGCGAAGAATCTCGGCCAGCAAAGAGTAGCCTCTTAGGTTCTGAAAAGCAGACAGAAGGAAAAAGAACAAAGGACGAGATCCTTCGGGCGCTGCCCTCAGGATGACAGGAGGGGAGTCAGGATGACATCGCCACTGTCATTCTGAGTCGCCGAAGGCGGCGAAGAATCTCGGCCAGCAGAGAGTGGCCTCTTAGGTTCTAAAAAGCAGGCAGAAAGAAAAAGAACAAAGGACGAGATCCTTCGGGCGCTGCCCTCAGGATGACAGGAGGAGAGTCAGGATAACATCGCCACTGTCATTCTGAGTCGCCGAAGGCGGCGAAGAATCTCAGCCAGCAGAAAGTAGCCTCTTAGGTTCTGAAAAACAGACAGAAGGAAAAAGAACAAAGGACGAGATCCTTCGGGCACTGCCCTCAGGATGACAGGTCGGGGCTCAGGATAACAGGAGGGGAGTCAGGATGACAGAAGAAGGTTCAGGCCAACAAGGAAAGTGCCTCGTTCCTAATTGCACATTTTTCATTCCTAATTCCTCATTCAGCTTCCAAAAGTCCTTTCTAACAACTAACAACTAAAAACTAACAACTATCCCCCGAAAAGCTCCGGGTGCATGCGGCTGTAGTGGAACAGGTACTGCTGGGCAAGGCCGGCGTTTTCGCCGAATTCTTCCGGGGCGCGGCCGGGCAGAAGGACCGCCATGGCCCGCTTCATCCATACGTCCATGGGGAAGCATTCGGTTTTGTGAAAGCCGTACAGCAAGGCGCATTCCGCCACCTTGGGGCCCACTCCCAGGATCTTTTGCAGCTCGCTTCTTCCGAAGGCTGCGGGAGAGCGGGCTATTTTTATGAGATCTGTTTCGCCGGAGGCGACCCTTTTGGCCGCGTCGATCAGGTATTTGGCCCGGAATCCGGCGCGCAGGGGGGAAAGCTCCTCCACGGAGCAGGCGGCAAGGCGCTCCGGGCCGGGGAAGGTGAAAAGGCTTGAGCCGGAGATCGGCTCGCCTAAAAGGCGGCAAAGCCGGTGGATGATCCCCTGAATCCGGGGAATGTTGTTGTTTTGGGAAATGATAAAGGAACACAGGGCCTCCCAGGGCTCCTGGCGCAGAATGCGGATGCCGGGGGCAAAGCCCGCCGCGGTCTCCAAAATGGGGTCAATGGAGGAAAGGGCGGCCCGCTTGGCGCTGTAATCTGCTTCCAGGTCAAAATAAGGCCGCCAGATGGTTTCAAACTCTTCCTGAGAGCAGAAAAAGGAGATCGCATCTCCCTGTGTCGTCTGTGTTTTCCGCAGGCGAAGGACCTTTCCCATGGCTGCCCCCTCCCAGAGGGGCAGGCCGTCCTCTCCCAAAACCTCCTGCCAGCGGAAGGCCTGTCCGCAGGTCAGGGTCTGGGCGGGGTCAAACACGGCGGAGATCGTGACAGGAGAAATCATCTGTTTTTCTCATCCGCCTTCTGCGTGGCGTCCGGCTCCCTGGCGGTCAGCCAGAAAATGGCCCGCTCGATGGCGTCCTTGGAATTGCCCCAGTCCCCTCCGGCGTTGCGGTAGTCGAACATCCGGCAGAAATGGGTCACATCCCCGGAAAGCTCTGTGAGATAGGCGCCGGTAAGCTGTGCAGTTTCCGCTTCAAAGGCGGCAAGCTCTTTTTTGGGCAGCTGTTTTTGGGCGGCTTCCAGCACCATGCCGTAATGGGGCAGGCAGATGTAGGGCTGCTCACTGTAAAGCCGGCGGAATTCCGGGTCGCTCTGCCACAGCTTCAGAGTGTTGCGCACCAGGTTTTTTGTGTTTGTTTCCAGGCTTTCACAGAAAAAGCAGTGCTCCTGCCGGGCGTGAATGGCCGCCGCGGTCTTTTTCGCGGAGGGCTTTCCCTCCGGAAAAACCTCTTTTTTCACTTCGGCCAGAAGGCTTTCCAAAATCAAAGCCACAGAAAGCCTGCTGCCCCGTTTTAAGATCTGGGCAAAATGCTCCCGGCAGAAGCCCAGACGGTTGGTTTCCATGCGGACGTCCGGCTCCATCATGGCGGCGCCGGTGATGTAGGTGGCCATTCTGTCCTCCAGCATATCCCGCATGCGGCAGAAGGGACAGCCCTCCTTCGGCAGAAACACATCGTTTACCGGGATGGAACAAATATCTTCTCTCATAAAACACAGTCCTTTCTTTGCACGGCCTTTGACCGGGAAGGGAATTTGCCGTTTTTTACCTGCGGTATTTTAGCAGAACGTAGATGCATAAATATTCATTTTTCTTCAGGAGAAAAACCGATGGTCCCAAACGGGGATTTCCGAAAAAACACCTGTTTTTTCAGAGATTTTACCTCAGTATACCACAGATTTGAAGAAAAAGGTAGTTTTTCTTTCCGAAAAGCGAAGCTTCGGGAGAGGGGAAAGGAGTGCATAGAGAATGAGGAGGAAAACCTGGGAAAAAATCACTGTCCTGAAAAAGGTATTGACACAAAATGTAGGAAAAGAATATCCTGTTCCCACCGGATATTGCGGGAAAATGCGGCAAAAGAAAAATGTCCAAAAAATGGGGCGGGAGGGCCGGAAAAACTTTCCGTTGACATAAGTTACCGCTGGAAAAATACGGTGTGGAAAGAGAAAACCGCTTGGGACAAGGTGTTTTTAACATTTTCCACAGAGTTTTCCACAGCCCCGATTTCCAAATAAAGTTCTTTTATGTAAACGCAGGAATAAGTGGAAATCACAGGGAGTAAAAAAGAATTTTCATGCAAAAAACAGAAGAAAATGAATTTTTACACAGAGCCGTGTCGCGGAAAACGGAGACAGGGGGAAATCCGTCGGTTTTCCGCCGCATTTTTATTTGAGATTTACAGAAGAATGTGCTACAATAGGGGAAACTGTGATCGGAATCTGCCGTTTGGCAAAGGATGTGTGCCGGAAAGTGGACAGACAGAACGAAAAAAGACAAGCCAAAAGCAAAGCTTTCGGCAAGGCCTCGGAAGAAAAAGCCGAACGGGAGAATCCGGCGCGGGGAAGCGATCTCATCGTCGGGCGCAACGCGGTGAGCGAAGCCCTGCGGGCCGGGCGGACCGTGGACAGCCTCTATGTGCAGAAGGGCGAAAAAAGCGGGGCCCTGCTGACCCTTCTCGCCAAGGCAAAGGCGGCCGGCATCCCCATCAAGGAGGCGGATCCCCGCAAGCTGGATCATCTGTGCGGCGGCGCGGCCCACCAGGGCGTGGTAGCCGTGGCGGCGGTCAAGGAGTTTTCCAGCGTGGAGGATATCTTTGCCCTGGCTGAGGAAAGGGGAGAGCCTCCCTTTCTGGTGATCTGTGACGAGCTGGAGGATCCCCACAACCTGGGGGCGGTGATCCGCACGGCGGAATGCGCCGGCGCCCATGGGGTGGTGATCCCCAAGCGGCGCAGCGTGGGGCTGACCTACGCGGTGGGAAAGGCCTCCGCCGGGGCGGTGGAGCATCTGCCGGTGGCAAGGGTGCAAAACCTTGCCGCCCTGCTGGAGGAGCTGAAAAGCAGAGGCGTGTGGGTCTATGCCGCAGATATGGACGGCAGTCCCTGGTGTGAAACAGATTTTACCGGGCCCGTCGCGCTGGTCATCGGTTCCGAGGGCCGCGGCGTGGGCAGGCTGATCAAGGAAAAATCGGACTTTGTGGTGTCACTTCCCATGAAGGGCCGTATCAATTCGCTGAACGCTTCCGTGGCGGCGGGCATCCTCTGTTATGAGGTGTGCAGGCAGAGAAACGGATTGCAAGCAGTCGATCCCATAAGGAGGGATTCCTGACCCTATGGCAGAAAAGAAAGATTTTACATTGGAAGATATTTTGGCGGAGCAGCGCAGCCTGCGGGAGGAGGGCGCGACCCCTTCTCAGAAGCCGTCATTTTCAGAGCCTGAAACGGAGGAACCGGCCCCGCAGCACCCTGTCCCGGAGGATACGGCGGACTTAAACGCCTTTGCCACCGGAAATTTCCAGGTGCCTGCGGAAGCCTTGGAGGAGGATATGCCTCAAGCCTCCTCCAAAAAGCCGAAAAAGAAAAAGAAGGGCCTTTTCGGCAGAAAGAAAAAAGCGCCGGATTTCGACGAGAGTGAAGACATGTACTATGGTCTTCAGCTCAAGCCCATCGATGAATACCGCAAGGGCTTTGACCCGGCCACCGGGGAATTTACCCTGGGGGAGGAAGGGTATAAGGCCCTGTTTGACGACTCCAAAAAAGCCATCGACGATGAGGTGGAGCAGAATTTCCAGCGGCTTCAGAAGGAGCGCCGCCGCCGGGTGGCGGAAGCGGTGCAGACCGCAGGCGTGGACGAAAGCCAGATCGCCGATGAATTCGGCGTGGTGGCCCCCATGCCGGTCACAGCCTTTGCCGCCGACCCCTATGCCAAGCAGCATGGGATCGAGGTAGAGGGCGGAGATCAGGAGCAGGAGGGCATTTCCGGCCTGCAAAAGGCCATGCTGGAAACCTCCAGCGACCAGACCATGGAGATCAAGCTCAATGTATTAAACGATACCATCGAGCTGCAGCGGGTGAAGGACATGCCCGCCGTCAGCGAGGAATCTGTCAATAAGATCCTGGAATCTGTGGAATACGGGGCGGAAGAAGCGGAGGAAGCAGCCTATGAGGAGCCGCCTCAGCCCACCCCGGTAGAGCTGGCGGAAGGCCCAGCGGCGGAGGAAGCGCCGATGGAAGAGCCCGCGGCTGCGGCGGAAGAAGCAGTGCAGGAGCAGCTTTCCCAGGAAGGGGAACAGGAGCAGGCGGAACAGCCTCAGGCTGTTTCAGCGGAAACAAAGGTGATCACCGGGCGGCCCTTGGGAGAAATCCCCCAGATCGCCAGTATTTATGAATATCGTTCCCGCAGCATTCCCACCCACGTCATAAACGCCGATGTGCTGCAAAGCGCCCTGCTTTCCGAATCGGAGGGGCTGCGGCAGGCCGCGGAGGAGGAAGAGCTCAGGCATGCGCCCCGCCGCCGGGTGCGGAACAAAAAGCTGGAGGACCGGGAGGAAGAGCAGGAGTCTTTTGTGGACACCGGGGAATCTATTGATGATTACACCGGCCCGGAGGATGCGAAATCCATTTCTCACGAGCTGAGAAGCGATATGCGGGAGCTCACCATGCGGATGATGATCACCGGTGTGTGTACGGCCCTTCTGGCCCTGGTGAACCTGATCTTCGGCGGGGGCGCCTCTGCGGACGGCGGCTCCATGACCATTGTATATGTGGTGCTCACCGTGGTATTTTTGATCGTGGCCATCGGCGTTTGCTACCGCACGGTGATAAACGGCCTGAAGGCCCTGTTTGCCCTAAATGCCAATTCCGACAGCGCCGCCGCCGTGGCGGCCGTGGCCGTGGCCATCCAAACGGTGGCGTCCATTTTCTTCCGGTCTGAGCTGGCAGACGGCAAGCTCCATCTCTACGCGGTGGTGCTTTCCGCGATCCTTTTTGTAAACGCGGCTGGCAAGCTTACCATGATCCGCCGGATCCACAGCAATTTCCGGTTTGTCACCTCCCGGGAGCAAAAATACAGCGTCCGGGTGTACGACGATTACAATACCTCTTTGAAAATGACAAAGGACTGCGTGGCGGAAAAGCCGCTGATCTCCTACCAGTGCAAAACCGGATTCTTAAAGCGGTTTCTGGAGCTTTCCTACAGCCCGGATCCTTCGGAGGCGGCTTCCCAGCTTTTGGCTCCTATCGGGCTGATCTCTTCTCTGGTGCTGTGCATCGCCTGCCTGCTGATCACCCGGAACGTGCCTACCGCGCTGAGCGCTTTGGCAGCGGCCTGCTGCGCCTGTGTGGCGGTCTCCAACATGCTTTCCGTGAACCTGCCCATCAGCCGCCTGTGCAAAACGGCCCGGCGGGCCGGGGCCATGGTGGTGGGCTATGAAGCCGTGGAGCAGCTGGGCAATGTGAACGCCGTGCTGGTTGACGCGGATGAAATTTTCCCCAGAGGCACGGTGGTTTTGGGCGGCATCAAAACCTTCGGCAACCGGGCTGGGGCGGAAAGCGCCATTATGGCGGCCTCGGCTTTGATGAAGGAAGTGGGCGGCCCCCTTTCCGGCGTGTTCGACCAGGTGATCAGCGAAAATGAAGACGCTCTGCCCGAGGTGGAGGAATTTTCCTATGAGGCGGGCGGCGGCATCGTTGGCCGGGTAGACGGGAAAAAGATCTATATCGGAGGCCGCTCTCTGCTCATCAATCACCGCATCGAAGCCCCGGCCAGAGAGGAAGAGACCCAGTATTCCTCCGGAAACAAGGTAGTGGTTTACATCGCGGTGGATGTGGAGGTAGCCGCCATGCTGGTGCTCACCTATTCCGCGGACCGCCGCCGGAAAAATGAGCTTCAGCGATTGGAGGACAGCGGCATCAGCGTGCTGATCCGCACCACAGACCCCAATGTCACCGCCCAAATGGTATCCAGGCTTTTCGGTATCGACACCGCCTCCGTGGGAATTTTGGAGGGAGAGCTGGGGGATACCGCGAAAAAGCTGATGGAGGAGAATATCCCTCGGGCTGACAGTATTGTAGCCACCAAGGGCCGGGTGGAATCCATGATGAGCGTGGTTTCCGCCTGTGTAGAGGAAAAACGCACCGCCGGTCTGGTAGTGGCCATTCAGAATACGGCGGTGATCCTGGGCTTTGTGCTGGTGGCCTTCATGGCCTGCTTCGGCGGCCTGCGCCAGCTTTCCTCCTTTATCCTGTTCGCCTTCGAGCTGTTCTGGCTGTTGGTGGTCATGGTGATCCCGAAGCTGAGGAAATAGAAAAGTAAAAGAGAAAGAATTTGAAAACCGGAAGCGCGAAAGCACTTCCGGTTTTTTTGTCGTTGGCTGCTTTATTTTAGAAAAGAAAGATCCCGTCATTTCGGATCGTTACAGGCGGTGGGCTCCTATCTGCCCGGCGGCTCCATCCGCTTAGAGGCTTGGGGGACTCTTCTCCCGGCCTTCCGTTTCACACTGCTCCAAAAACTGCCATACGCCCTGGGCCATACGCAGGTAATCCTCCCGAAAACCGGCAAGATACTGCCTGCCGCTGTCTGTAATGTGGTAGTATACGCGAATACGGCTTTTCTCCTCGCCCACCACCATGCGGCGGTCTGTGGCGTATTCCTTTGCCACCAAACGGTACATGGCCATATAGATCGCGGCCTCAGGAATGATCAGGAGCCCGCCGCTGCGCTTCGCGATCTCCTGAGACATTTCATAGCCGTACCGGTCCTGCTCGCACAAAAGCGAGAGGCACAGCAGATCGATAGGCGCTTTTTTTGCGACATCCTGCGAAGCCAATGGGAACCCCCCCTTTTTAGATGCTGGATGGTGGAGAAGGGCACTCTTAATGAGTAGTGGGTAATTAGAAATTAGAAAGGAAGGCGGCCTTGCTGCCGCAAGGCAAAAAAGAACGGTGAATTATTGTTTGGCTTTCTAGTAGTTAGTTGTGAGTCGTTAGTCGTTAGAAAGGGCATTTAAGTACTGGCTGCTTGATAATGGTTGGCGCAATGGAAGGGAAGTTTGGTAAATTTCTATTCAGCGCACCACTCACTTCCACCAACTGTCATTCTGAACGAAGTGAAGAATCTCGGTTAGCAGAAACCGGCGCATTAAAAGGAATTTGTACCGGCTGGCTGAGCAAAAATTGAGATTCCTCACCGCTTCGCAGTTCGGAATGACAGCAGGTGTGTGTGCCCTTGTTCTTCTCTAACGACTAACAACTAAAAACCGCGCTTCTTCGTGAAAGCAAAGCTTGCTTTGCTTTTTGTTCAGTAATGACAATGAAAGGAAGAGGCTGGGTCTGCTGTCGGTCGGGCCGCACACATACAAATGCCGCCCGCTATCTTCACGAGTGGCCGCGGCGCCTCGCCGCTAAATTCCAATTTAGCGCACTAACTACCTCACCTGTCATCCTGAGGAAAAAAGGCGCTTCGCGCCTTCTT
>JAETPP010000282.1 GCA_021771115.1 Bacillota bacterium
GGATGACAGTGAGGGTAGTCAGTGCGATAAATTGGAATTAGCAGCACTCCTTGGCTCCCCTGAAAGGGGAGCTGTCACCCGATAGGGTGACTGAGGGGTTCCAAGTGCCTGCTTTCTGCCGCTTTCTATGGGTTCCAGCTCAGTTGAAAGGCCACATAAAATTAGGCTTTGTCTCTTTCCACCACGTAACCCTCCAGTCACGGCTGTGCCGTGACTGCGGAAGCTGCTCTTCGAGCAGCTTTTTCCCTTCTCAGGGGGTCAAGGGTGAGTGCTAAATTATAAATTTACCTACAGTTGTCCCCTTTTCCAAAACAAAAAGCAAGGGCTTAAGAGTAAGCGCATCCCGTTGGGGCGCGGTTTCTCTTAAGCCCTTTTCTAACAACTAACGACTAACCACTAACAACTACTCACGCAAGCGCGTTGAAATTGGAAACCACCTTATTCACCGTATCTGTGTCCGACATGGCCATCAAAATCAGGTTTCCCCGGCGGAGCACAGCGGTTTTTTCCGCTTCCACGCAGATCCATTTCCGGGGATCCAGATTCTTTTCGATCTCGCCGCGCACCTCCTCCGCGTCCACGGAATCCGGCACACGCAGCAGCGCTACACAGTGAGGGATAGAACCGATCCCCGGCTCGGATACGATGGCTTCGGCGCCCTCAATGGGCTCGATAAACAGGAACCAGGAAAAGGTTTCCTCCGTGACCTCGGTTTCCATCAGGGAAAGCTCCGGGTCAGTGGCATCCTTCGTCACCTGGGAAAGCAGCTCGGAAAGAGAGCCTTCAATGTTTTCCCCCCCGCCGCTGCCGGCAGATTGGCCGCAGGCGGCGCAAGCCAGAAGCAAAAGGGCCGCAAGCAAAACAAGAATTCCTTTTTTCATTTACACTACCTCGCTTTTTGGATAAAAGTCTTTTGATAAGCATTGAACATATAAGTATATTATTTGCTGATATACTCCCGAATATAAAAATCCGCGCCCACACTTTCACACACCTTCCGGCAGGCGTCGATCTCCTCCTTGGGCATGGTGCTCACCACCGTCATACGGACATGGGGCACATTGAGCACCGCCCCGGCGGTAAAGCGCAGAATGGCGGGAAATGCCTCCAGCCCGAATTTGCTGTGGCAGAGCTTGTCGTACTTCTCCGGGGTACTGGCGTTTAAGCTGATGGAAACCGCGTCCACCCTTCCGTCCAGCTCCAGAGAGGCCCGCTTTCCCGTGATAAGCTCGGCCAGGCCGTTGGTATTGATCCGGATAAAGTGAGAGCCGTGGGCCCGAAGCTGATCGCAGAGCCACATCATATCGTCCCAGCGGCAGGCCGGTTCTCCATAGCCGCAGAACACGATCTCCGTATACCGGTTCAGCTCTCTTCCCGCAAGCTCCGCCCAAATTTCCTCTTTGGAAGGCTCCTTTCCCTGATACCACAGGTTTTCTGCGTACAGGCTGCCGGAGCTGTTTTTCCGCAGGCAGAAATTGCAGTTGTTGGGACATTGGTTGGTCATATTGATATAAAGTCCTGTTCCGTACTCATAGGTGATGCTGGCGCTTTCGACTTTACACTTTCTTTCCATATCCTACGCTTTTGTTCCTTTCTATAACCATTCTCAAACCGCCGGGATCTGAAACAGCCGGCGG
>JAETPP010000283.1 GCA_021771115.1 Bacillota bacterium
CCCTTTGCTATCTGCGTCAGATTGTTTTCCCATTCTGCGGTAAGCTGCGGGGAAGTCAGCATATCCGGCAGCACTGATATAAGGGCGGCTCCGTTCTGCGTGGGGATAAGCTGCTTGCCCTTGCGCTCCGCAAAGCTGCCCTTTACCAGTTTTTCAATGACGGCGGCGCGGGTGGCGGGGGTGCCAAGCCCCCGGCGTTCCGCGTCCGGGTCGGTGTCCCCGTTCCCGGCTCGCTCCATAGCAGAGAGAAGCGACGCTTCGCTGTGGGGCTTCGGCGGGGTCGTGGTATGCTCCGTTACCTTTGCGGCGGGGTTTTCAAAGCCCTGTCCCTCGGAAAGCTCCGGCAGCGTCACGCCCTCGATTTCCCCGTCCTCCGGGTCGGGCTTCTGTTTCAATGTCGCCCGGTATCTGCGTTCAATCTCTTTCCACCCGTCAGAAAGAACCGTCTTTCCCCGCGCCGTAAACTCCGTATCAGCGCATGAGAAAACCGCCGTAACCGCTTCAAAGATATGCGGCTCGGCGGTGGCAAAGAGCAGACGCGCCCCCGCAAGGGTGATGATATTTCTCTCACTTTCCGGCAGCGCGTCCGGGTCAGCCTTTGCAAGCTCCATAGTGGGAATGATTGCGTGGTGGTCTGATACTTTTTTACTGTCTGTTACCTTTGCAATATCCGGCGTGAAGTCTGCGCCCGCCATAAAGGGGAGCTTTTCGCAGAGCAGCGCGATAATGCCCGCTGCGGTGCCGCCCATGTCGTCGGTGAGGTAGCTGCTGTCCGTCCTCGGATAAGTCAAGAGCCGCTTTTCATAAAGGGCTTGTGCAAGGTCAAGGGTCTGCTTCGCGGTGTAGCCGAAAATGCGGTTTGCTTCCCGCTGCAAAGAGGTAAGGTCAAAGAGCTTCGGCGGGGCTGCGCTCTTTTTCTCTCTGGTGACGGAAACACATACCGCTTTCCCCGCTTCGCAAGCCCCTTTCAGCGCGTCGGCTTCTGCCTTGTCTGAAATCCTCCCGCTTGCCGCTTCCGCGCCGGATAGACATAAGCGCACATGGTAGTATTTTTCTTTCTGGAAATGGGAGATAGCCGCGTCCCGGTCAGTGAGCATTTTAAGGGTCGGGGTCTGGACGCGCCCCACGTTCAAGGTCTTTCCATACAGGCATGAGAAAAGCCGGGTGGCGTTAATGCCGATAAGCCAGTCAGCCTTTGCGCGGCAGAGGGCAGACGCAAAGAGCGCGTCATATTCCCGCCCGTCTTTGAGGGAAGCAAAGCCCGCCTTGATTGCCCCGTCCTCCATTGAGGAAATCCACAAGCGGCGCATGGGCTTCTTGCAGCCCGCCACTTCGTAGACAAAGCGGAAAATCAGCTCCCCCTCGCGCCCCGCGTCACACGCATTTATCACTTCCGAAACGTCGGCGCGGTGCATAAGCTCCTTTAAGGTCGCAAACTGCTTTCCCTTGTCCGGGTCAACGGCGTACTGCCATTCCTCCGGCAGAATGGGTAGGCTGTCAAGCTGCCATTTCCTGTACTGCTCCCCGTAGGCGGCAGCTTCCGCAAGCTGTACCAAATGCCCGACGCACCATGAAATGAGGTAGCCGCCGCCCTCGATATATCCGTCCTGTTTTCCCTTAACGCCAAGCGC
>JAETPP010000051.1 GCA_021771115.1 Bacillota bacterium
CGCTGTGACAAGCTTTGTTTTCGCTTTGCTATAAATGATACCATCGTCGCTTTTTGCGAAGTAGGGGTTGGAGGGATGCAGTACAAGCTCTTTCAAATTTGCGCACCGGGTACCGATATACTCACTGGTCCATGCTCCGCCCATCTCCTTCACTTTTTTGGGCAGTACGATCCTTTCCAGATTGGGCGCACCGGCAAAGCACATGCCTGGCAAAATCTCCGGCCCATCGCCCTGAAACACGATCTCCTTCAGCTCTTTGCCGATGAAGAAACATTCTCCGTTTCCGGAGTAGTGCTCTTCAAGACGCAGCTCCTTTAAGGTAGACGGCAATGTCCAGGAAGTGACCTTTTCCTGTGTGAGGGGAGCGCAGAAGCCTCCCCAGAGATTGGATTGTGGTCCCACAGAATGACAGATCACAGTAACAGGCTTTCCTTCTACCACTTCCGGAATTACAATATCACCCGACAAATTCTCGCTGTTGATAAGGGAAAGCTGTTCGCTGGAGTCAGTATGACTAAAGATCAACTTTCCTTCTCCCACCGGAACTTCATACGTTTTTTCTTCCGCGCCGGCGGGCAGGGAGCAAATGGTAAGTAACAAGGCTATCATACACAAAACGCAAAAGAACTTTTTCATAAAACGCCCCTTCGTTGTTACTATTTATTGATTCTGCCGTGAGCCGCCGCGATCTTCTTTTGTATCGCCGCTATGGCCGGAAAAGACCTGTATGCTATCTCGATCATACGCCTGGAGAATCACTTTGTCAATAAATTTATAAAATCATTAAATCAAAACCACCAGTTCTACTGGTGGTTTTGATTTGGATGCTGTATGCTAGATTCTAGACGCTGGACAGTGGTGGCGCTGCTGCGCAAAAAGCCCCTCATGCCATTCAGGCGTAAAAGCAAGGTGGTTCGATAAATTATTGTTTAGCACACTAACGACCTCCACACAATGTCATCCTGAACAAAAGCAAAGCTTGCTTTGCTTTCGCTCAGGATGACAGGGAAGGGCTCAGAATAACCGAGAATGAACACGCCCTTCTTTCTGCGTTCTAAAAAATCACTCAGCGTTTTCCAGCAGACTTTCGATACAGTTTGTCAGCGTCTTTTCGCTCATGGCCCCCAGGTATGCGTTTACCACCATGCCCTCTGTGTCGATGAACACTGTGGCGGGAATGGAATAGGCGCCGTAGGCGGTGGCCGCGTTTTGTTTTGTGTCAAAATAAACGGGGAAGGTGTAGCCGTTGTCCGCCAGGAATTCCTTTACGCCATCCACCGTATCCCGGGAGCCATCGGTCATATTGACCATGAGAAAGGTCACATCCTGCCCGTAGGATTCCGAAAGGCTTTGAAAAGCAGGCAGCTCCGATTTGCACGGCCCGCACCAGGTGGCCCAGAAATTGATGACGATGGGTTTTCCAAAAAAGTCGGACAGCGACACGCTGTTTCCCTCGGCGTCCAGAACCGTGAAATCCGGCGCGGGGATCTTTTCGGGAGCGCTTTCTTCCGGGAGGGAAACGGTTTCGGAAGAGGCGCTGCCTGCCGGGCTGCCGTCCGTCGCGTAGCGCTGCGCCAGGCGCGGGTAGAGGAAGGCCGCGGCCGCCAGCAAAAGGATCAGCGCTGCTGCCAAAAGGATCACTGTCTTTTTCTTCATGGTATCACCTCAGGAAATTACGGAAATCAAAGCGTTCAGCCAGCCGAAGGCCATTGCTGTGCCGATGAGGATCAGGAAAGCGCCGCATACCAGGTTGACCGCCCGTCCGTGCTTTTTGATAAATTGAAAGGCGCTGTTCAGCTTTTCCAGCAAAACGGCGGAAAGCAAAAAGGGAAGGCCCAGCCCAAGGGAATAGATCAGCAGCAGAAGCGCGCCCTTCGCAGCGCCTCCGCTGGTGGAGGCCAGCATCAGGGCCGAGCCGAGAAAGGCCCCTACACAGGGGGTCAGGCTCACAGAATAGATCACGCCGAAGAGAAAGGCGGAAAATACGCCCTTGATTTCCCTGCCGGACCGCATCCCCTTGAAAAAGGGCAGGGGGATCAGTTCCAGATAGCTCAGCCCAAACAGGATCACGATGATCCCGCAGACAATATTGACCGCCGTTTGATACTCCTTGAGGAAAGCACCCAGCGTGCCGGCGAAAAGCCCCAGCGCGGTGAAAACAAGGGTGAAGCCCAGCACGAAGGCCAGGGCGCGGGGCAGAGCACGCCGCTTTTCTCCCGTGCCCCCGGCGAAATAGGAAAGATAAAGGGGCAGCATGGGCAGCATGCAGGGGGAGAGAAAGGAGATCACGCCCTCCAGAAAAGTGATGAGATACTGCATGGAAGGTATCCTCCCGATTAGCTTATAGTTTTACAGGCGCAAAATGCGCTGTGATACAAATTCAGTATAAAGGAAGCCTGCCGCTCAGGTCAAGTCCGGAAGGAAAAATTTTCGAAACGTTTCCCTTTACTTTTTTGCGGGGCCGCCTTACAATGAAGAAAAAAGGAGGGGAAGCCCGTGGAAATGAAGCCGATCGGTTGGGTGAAAAGCGATTTTCAAAGCAAATTTGGAATTCCCCGGCAAAGCGGGCTGGTAGAGGAGCTTCAGGCCCGGGTGGTCTTTTCTCCGGAGTACCGGGTAAAGGAAGCCTTCCGGGGCCTAAGCGGCTTTTCCCATATCTGGCTTTTGTGGGAATTTTCGAAAAGCGTTCGGGAAAACTGGTCCCCCACGGTGCGCCCGCCCCGGCTGGGGGGCAATCAGCGGCTGGGCGTGTTTGCCACCCGATCTCCCTTTCGGCCCAATCCCCTGGGCCTTTCCTGCGTAAGGCTGGAAAAGGTGGAGCTGGAGGGGCCGGAGGGCCCGGTTCTGCACATTCTGGGGGCGGACCTGCTGGACGGCACGCCGGTTTTTGATATCAAGCCCTACCTGCCCTACGCGGACTGCCGCCCGGAGGCAGTTGGCGGCTTTGCATCGGACGCGCCGGAGGAAAAGCTTCAGGTGGAGCTGCCGCCGGAGCTTACAAAAAAAGTGCCGCCCGAAAAGCTTCCCGCCCTTTTGGGCGTGCTGCGGAGAGACCCCCGCCCCTCCTATCAGAATGACCCTGAGCGCAGTTACGGCATGGCTTTTGCCGGGCTGGAGGTAAAATTCAGAGTAAAAAACGGGACCCTTTCTGTCACGGAGATCCAACGGCAAGGAATGCTGGAAGATACAAATCGGATTTTATCTGAATTTTCAGAGGATTATAAGAGGATGGCAGAATGATCCGGAAAAAGCACTGACAGAAAAAAGAGGCCGGGCCGCAAGCTGAAGAGCTTCTTCGGCGGCCTGCCGGAAAGGAAATTTATGGATTTGATGAGTATTCGGGAGTACGACCCTTCCATGAAACAGCTTTGGGAGGACATGTTTGTCTGTTACGCCAAAGAGGATCTGGAAGATACGCTGCCGGAAGAGGTTTTGCGGAAAGAAATTGCACGGGATGTGTTTCTCCGCAACCAGGAAACAGGTGTTTCCTCCATTGCCTTTGTGATGGCGGGGGACAAGGCGGCGGGCTTTGCGATCTACCAGGTGGATTCCCCGGAAAGCGACTGGTGCAAGCGGCCGGGCTGGGGGCTGATCCGGGAGTTCTGCATTGTGCCGGAATTTCGCCGCCGGGGATATGGAAAAGCCCTGGCACAGTATGCAATGGAAAAGCTTTTGGAAAAAACAGACCGGCTTTATCTTACCGCCCACGATGAAGCGGCGATCTGCTTTTGGAGCGCCTGCGGCTACCGTGATACGGGAGAGGATTTTACAAACGGGAACCGCCTGATGGAGAAGCTGAAGTAAAAACTTTCAAAAATATGCGCGATAGAAACGGGCCGCTTCCGCAGCGGCCCGTTTTCTGTTGCAGAGCTATGGGAAGGAAAGATCCGGCCTTTTTCAACCGCTTTTCGCGCGGCGGTCCTTTCGGGCTTTTGGCAAGCGGAAAAACTACCGGGCGCGCCGCTCCTGTTTCCGAATATTTTCTCTGGAATAAGCGATGTTGGCAAGCTTTCCGTCCAGCCGCCGGAAGTGGTCGTCCTTTGCCTTGGCGTACAGGCAGGGCCTGCCGATGCTGGAGCCCTCGATTTGGTCGTCGGTGCCTTTGATGATCTCCTCGCAAAGCTCGATGGCCTCGTCAATGATGATGTTGGGCACCGGGCCGGGGCCATGGCCGCCGTACATGCCGTCGAACTCCGGTTGGAAGCTCTTAAAATGCAGCAGGCTTTCCCGGTATTCCTCGATGGAGGCGGAGCCCTCCAAAAACAGGAGGGTGTTGGCGTTGCAGGCGTCTCCGGAATAGACCATCCGGCGGGCTCTGTCCAGCAGCACAATGGTGCCGAAGCTGTGTCCCGGCACGCCGATCACCTCCAGCGTTACACCGCCCAGGTCAAAGCTGTCTCCATCGTAAACGGGGAAGGTTTTTACCGCTCGGGGCGGGATCACATCCTCCAGAGTGGGCTCCACCGGAAGGGGCCGGAACATGGCGCCGGACTTCGCGAAGCCCAGCCGCTTTTCCGGATCGGAATGGTCATACATCAACCGGATATCCGCCGGGTGGATAAAGCACTCTCCGTATTCAAAATTCGCGCCGCAGTGGTCCACATGCCCGTGGGTGTTTACGATCTGAACCGGCAGATCGGTGAGCTCCCGCACAAAGCTTTTCAGGCTGCCCACACCGCTGAGCCCATCGATGAGCAGAGCCCTTTCCCTGCCCTCTACCAAATAGCACTGCTCGCCGCCCAGCCCGGAAATGAGGGTCACGTTGTCAAACACCTTGGAAGCTTCAAAAAACCTGGAAGTGTGCATCAAATCTCCTCCTTCAAAGAAAGCTTTGGTTTCCTGCATTCTATCAAAAATTCCGCCGGTTGGCAAGGAGGGCGTTTCGATGCTGGACGCTGGATACTAGATGCTAGAGAAGGGCACTTTCTCTTGTCATCCTGACTCCCCGCCCTGTCATCCTACCTCCCCTCCTTGAACCCCCTCCTGTCATCCTGAACGAAGTGAAGGATCTCGCCCTTGTCCTTTTCCTCGGGGCTTAAGACCGAGATCCTTCGTCACTTCGTTCCTCAGGATGACAACTGGGGTAGTCAGTGCGATAAATTGGAATTTGGCGGCGAGGCACCGCGGCCACTCGTGAAGATAGTGCGCGGCATTTGCAAACGTACGGCCCGACCGGAAGTAAAACCGGCCTCATCCTCTCATTGTCATTACTGAGCAAAAAGCAAAGCAAGCTTTGCTTTTGTTCAGGATGACAGTGTGTGGGGGTCGTTAGTGTGCTAAACAATAATTTACCAAACGCCCTTTCTTTATTGCGCTGCTATGCAGCGCAACCACCGTCCAGCATCTAGCATCCAGAATCCAGCATCCAAAATCCCCCCTAACAACTGCCTTTCTGCGACATGCTTTTCTTTCTGCCTGTGCTATACTTCAAAACGGACACCGCTTCCTTACACAGAAAATCGTACTAAAATTTAGGCAATTTTTACAAAGAAGCAAAAATCTGCAAGGAAGTATTTCGAGAAAATCACTAAAAAGCACTTGAATTTTTTCCGGAATATGGTATACTGATACCAAAGTCAGTCTCTGAAAAGCTGACGATGGCTGGCGATTTTACCAAAAGCGCCCATGCAGAACGGGGCTTTGCTTTCAGGAAAGGAGCATTCCGGCAATGACTCAGAAAAAAGATCTTCCGGAAAACAGGGTGAAAAAGGAAGAAGGGAACGTTCCCCTGTATTTGTTCCGCAGCGGAAAAAACCGCAGGGCATATGAATATATGGGCCTGCACAAGGCTGTGCGGGACGGAAAGGAATGCATGGTGGCCAGGGTGTGGGCTCCCCATGCCAAGGAGGTTTCCCTGGTGGGAAATTTCTGCAACTGGGATAAGGCCAAATATCCGCTGAAGAAAATAGACGATGCCGTTTGGGAGGGCTATACTGATTTTGCGTTCCAGCCCTTTGAGCTGTATAAATTCTACATCAAGCCCCAGCAGGGAGAGGATATCTACAAGGCAGACCCCTATGCCCTCCATGCGGAAACCCGGCCCGGCACCGCTTCCCGATGGGTGGAGCTTCAGGATTATTCCTGGCAGGACGGCGCCTGGCAGAAGGAAAAGGAAAAAACCTCCCAGTATTCCCGGCCCATGAATATCTATGAGGTGCATGCGGGCTCCTGGCGAAAATACGCGGACGGCAGCGTGTTTTCCTACGAAAAGCTGGGGGATGAGCTGATCCCCTATGTAAAGGATATGGGCTTTACACATATCGAGTTTATGCCCTTGACGGAATATCCCTTTGACGGCTCCTGGGGCTATCAGGTAATGGGCTATTTCGCCCCCACCTCCCGATACGGAGAGCCCAAAGACTTTATGCGTTTTGTGGACCGCTGCCATCAGGCGGGCATCGGTGTGATCATGGACTGGGTGCCGGCCCATTTCCCCAGAGATTCCGCGGGACTTGCCAAATTTGACGGCTCCTGCTGCTATGAATATGCCGACCCCAGAAAGGGCGAGCACAAGGAATGGGGTACTCTGGTATTCGATTACGCAAAGCCGGAGGTCATCAGCTTCCTGATCTCCAGCGCCGTGTTCTGGCTTAAGGAATATCATATCGACGGCCTGCGGGTGGACGCGGTGGCCTCCATGCTGTATCTGGATTACAACCGCAAGGACGGCGAGTGGGTCCCCAACAAGGATGGCGGCAAGGAAAACCTGGAAGCGGTGGCCTTTTTGCAGGCGCTGAACGAGGCGGCCTTTGCCGAGGTGAAGGAGCCCATGATGATCGCGGAGGAATCCACCTCCTGGCCCATGGTGTCAAAGCCCACCTACCTGGGCGGCCTGGGCTTCAACTACAAGTGGAACATGGGCTGGATGAACGATATGCTGCGGTATATGTCTCTGGATCCCCTGTTTCGCAGCGGCAACCACAATGCCCTGACCTTCTCTTTCTTCTACGCTTTTTCGGAGAACTTTATCCTGCCTATCTCCCATGACGAGGTGGTGTACGGAAAATCCTCCCTCATCAATAAAATGCCGGGTACAGACGAGCAGAAGGCGGCGGGAATGCGCAGCTTTGTGACCTACATGATGGCGCATCCCGGGAAAAAGCTGCAGTTTATGGGGACGGAATTTGCCCAGAAAAACGAATGGAACTACGAAAAAGAGCTGGAATGGGGCCTGCTTCAATACAAAGAGCACCAGGACGCTCAGAAGTTTTTCCGGGCAGTAAACCACTTTTATCTGGACAGGCCCGAGCTTTGGGAGGAGGATTTCTCCTGGGAGGGCTTCGAGTGGATCTCCAATGATGACTACCAGCAGAGCATTATCGCTTTCCGCCGCAAGGCGAAGGATGGCAGAGAGCTGGTGGCGGTCTGCAATTTTGTTCCCGTGCAGCGGGAAAATTACCGCATCGGCGTTCCCTTTAGGGGCGATTGGGCGGAGGTGTTTTCCTCCGATGACGCTTCCTTTGGAGGCGGCGGCGTGACGAACGGCCGGCATCTCAAAACGGAGGACGTTCCCATGCACGGCTGCGAGCAAAGCCTGGTGCTGACCCTGCCGGGAAATACGGTGTTCTTCCTGGAATGCACGAAAAAGGTGGCAAAGCCTGTGAAAAAAGCGCCCAGGGCAGGTACGGGAAAAGCCGGGGCTGCAAAGCCCCGGGCAGCGAAAAAGACCGGCGGAAAGGCGGGAAAAACCGGCGACTGAAAATTGTGCGCCAAATGGCTTTTATACCATTCTATATAAAGACCAATAAATCATTTAGGAGGATCTGAATATGTTACCCAAACAAGAAGTGGTGGCAATGCTTTTGGCCGGCGGACAGGGCAGCCGTCTGGGAGTTTTGACCCGAAATCTGGCAAAGCCGGCAGTACCCTTCGGGGGAAAGTACCGCATCATCGATTTCCCCCTTTCCAACTGTGTGAATTCCGGTATTGAGACGGTGGGCGTGCTGACCCAGTACCAGCCCCTGGAGCTCAACGAATACATAGGCAGCGGCCAGCCCTGGGATCTGGACAGCATGAATGCCGGCGTGCATGTGCTGCCCCCCTATCAGAAGAGCAAAAAGTCCGACTGGTACAAGGGTACGGCCAACGCCATTTTCCAGAACATTCCCTTTATCGAGCGGTACAACCCCGATTATGTGGTGGTGCTTTCCGGCGACCATATCTACAAAATGGACTATTCCAAAATGATCTCCTTCCACAAGGAGAAGGGCGCGGCCTGCACCATTGCCGTGTACGAGGTCCCCATGGAGGAGGCCTCCCGCTTCGGCATCCTCAACACCAATGAGGACGGCTCCATCTATGAGTTTGACGAGAAGCCCAAGGTACCCAAGAGCAACCAGGCCTCCATGGGCATCTATGTGTTCACCTGGGAGAAGCTGAAAAAGTATCTGGAGGCGGACGATGAAAACCCCAAGTCCCAGAACGATTTCGGCAAAAACGTGCTTCCCGCCATGCTGGAGGCGGGGGAGAAAATGTTTGCCTACCGTTTTGAAGGCTATTGGAAGGATGTAGGCACCATCGACAGCCTGTGGGAATCCAACATGGATCTCTTAAATCCCAATATTCCTCTGGACTTAAGCGACAGTGACTGGCGCATTTATTCCCGGAACCCGGTGATGCCGCCCCATTATATCGCCAAGGGAGCGAAGGTCCAGAATTCTCTGGTGGCAGAGGGCTGCAATGTGTACGGCGACCTGGAGTTTTCCATTCTCTTCGCCGGGGTGTATGTTGCCCCCGGCGCCGTGGTGGAGGATTCCATCATCATGCCCGGCGCAAGGATCGAGGAGGGCGCCAGAGTGCAGTACGCCATTGTGGCGGAAAATTCTGTCATCGGCAAAAACGCCGTTATCGGCAAGCGCCCGGAAGAGGTGGAGAACAAAGACGATTGGGGCGTAGCGGTGGTTGGCCCCGGCTGCAGCATCGCGCCGGATACGGTGGTCCCGCCCAAGGCTATGATCGACGCTGAGGAGGTAGAAAAGTGATGAGAGGCAATGATGTGATCGGTATCCTTTTTGCCTATGTGCATGAGGAACGTGTGAGAGAACTGACAGAAAATCGGGTAATGGCGTCTGTTCCTTACGGCGGCCGCTACCGTTTGGTAGATTTTCCGCTGTCCAATATGGTGAATTCCGGCATCAATAAGGTGGGCGTGATCACAGAGGAAAATTATCAGTCCCTGATGGATCATCTGGGCTCCGGAAAGGCCTGGGACCTGTCCCGAAAGAGAGAGGGTCTGTACCTGCTGCCCCCCTTCGGCGCGGAGACCGCCCGCACAGAGGGGAAAATTTCCTCCCTGGCCTCTATCCAGCGCTTCCTGAAGAATTCTCATGAGGAATATGTGCTGCTTTCCGACTGCGACACCGTGGCGAACATCGATTTTAAGGATGTGTTCCGGTTCCACAGCGAAAAGGAAGCGGATATCACCGTGATCTACCGCCATGGCGCGTCTCCCGACACAGATAAAAATGTGGTCTACACGGTAGACCCGGAGGGCTTTGTCCGGGATATGCTGGTAAAGCGCGGCAGTGACGCGGACTGCAACTACGGCATGGGCATGTGCCTGATCGGCCGCAAAAAGCTGATGGAGCTGGTGGAAGACTGCATGAGCCGCAACCTGTACGATTTTGACCGGGACCTGATGCAGCGGCATCTGCGGGATCTGAAGGTGTTCGGCTATGAGTTTATCGGCACCTCCTACAATATCAATTCCTTCAGCAGCTATTTCAATGCCAATATGGCCCTGATGGACCCCAAGGTACGCTCCCAGCTGTTCCATACGGACCGGCCGATCTTCACCAAGGTGCGCGACGATATGTCCGCCCGGTACGGCCTGGGCAGCGTGGTGACCAATTCCATCGTGGCGGATGGCTGTGTGATCGATGGGGAAGTGGAGAACTGCATTCTGTTCCGCGGCGTGCGGATCAAAAAGGGCGCAAAGCTGAAGAACTGCGTCATCATGCAGGATACCGTAGTGGGCGAAGGCACCCGGCTGGACTTTGTGGTGGCGGATAAGGAGGTCGTGTTCGACAACAACAGAACCATGATGGGCTACCAGTCTTATCCTGTATACGTTGCCAAGGGAAGCAGGGTATGAGGCTGGATGTTAGATGCTAGAGGCTGGATGCTAGAGTAAGGGCTTTTAAGGTCAAGGGCGTTTAGGGCCGGGGCTTTAGGGGCTGATGGGTATAGATTCCTGTTCTGAATTTTAAGTTTTGGAAAGGATTTTCTTTATGAAGGTTTTATTTTGCGCGAGTGAGGCTCTTCCTTTTTCGGCTACCGGCGGGCTGGCGGACGTGGCGGGCTCTTTGCCTCAGGCGCTTCGCTCCAGGCTGGTGGGCTGCCGGGTAGTGGTTCCGCTGTATGAGGGGGTCCCTCAGGAGCTGCGGGAGCAGATGCGTTTTGTGACCAGCATCAGCGTTCCGGTGGCATGGCGGCGGCAGTACTGCGGCATTTTTGAGGCCAAGATAAACAATGTGATCTACTATCTGATCGACAACCAGTACTATTTCAAGCGCAGCGGGCTTTACGGGCATTTTGACGATGCGGAGCGCTTTGCCTTCTTCTCCCGGGCGGTGCTGGAAATGCTGCCCTATATCGATTACAAGCCGGATATCCTGCACGCCAACGATTGGGAGACCGCTCTGGTGCCGGTCTATTACCGCCTGTTCTATGCCAATAACGAGTGGTACACCGGGATCAAAACGCTCTTTACCATTCACAATATCCAGTATCAGGGCCAGTACGGCAAGGAGATCCTGGAGGATGTGTTCGGCATTCCCAATTATGAAAGCCAGCTTTTGGAGTATGACGGCTGCGTCAACCTGATGAAGGGCGCCATCGAGTGCGCCAATTGGGTCTCCACCGTGAGCCCCACCTATGCCCAGGAGATCATGGACCCCTGGTTTGCCCACAAGCTGGATCCCATTCTCCGGGAACGCTCCTGGAAGGTTTCCGGCATCTTAAACGGCATTGATACCGTGAATTACGATCCGGAAAAGGACCCGGCGCTGTATGCCAATTACACCCGGGAGGATAAGAAAAACAAAGCCGTCAACAAAGAAAAGCTTCAGGAGCGGCTGTGCATTGAGGTAAATCCCGACCTGCCCCTGATCGGCATGGTGACCCGGTTGGTGTCCCACAAGGGCCTTGACCTGGTAAAGGACGCTGTGGACGATATCATGCAGAACACCAACGCCCAGTTTGTCATTTTGGGCAGCGGAGATCTGGAATACGAAAACTATTTCAAGTGGATGCAGGAAAAATACCCCGGCAGGTTCGTACTGTGCCTGGGCTTTGTTCCGGAGCTTTCCCGGAAAATTTACGCCGGAGCCGATATTTTCCTGATGCCCAGCAAATCAGAGCCCTGCGGCCTGTCTCAGATGATCGCTCTGCGGTATGGCACGATCCCCGTGATCCGGGAAACCGGCGGCCTGCGGGATTCCATCACCGACAGCGGCGACGGCGTGGGCAACGGCTTTACCTTTAAGAGCTATAACGCCGGAGACATGCTGAATTCCCTGCACCGTGCCATAGGCGCCTACAACGACAGCAAGGAAGGCTGGGCGATTCTGGTAGACCGCGCCATGGGCTGCGACAACAGCTGGGGCAAATCGGCCAATGAATATATCCGGCTCTATAAGCAGATCATGAAGGGATGATCCCTTCGGCATAGGACCTTTTCACACACACAAGAGCGCCGGATTTCGCTGTGAAGCGAAATCCGGCGCTCTTTGCTCAGTTGGGGGTCGATAAATTATTGTTTGCAGGCGTTGCAGGCATTCGGGAACCTTCCTGGTACAGGTGAAAACTTTCTGACCCGACCGGGAGTAGCTGCTAAATTATTGTTTAGCACACTAACGACCCCCACACACTGTCATCCTGAACAAAAGCAAAGCTTGCTTTGCTTTCAGTGAAGGATCTCAGTTAGCAGCAACCGGCGCATAAAGAAAATTTATACTCGCTGGCTGAGATATGGCCGAGATTCTTCGCCTTCGGCTCAGAATGACAGTGGTACGTGTGCCCCTTTTCTGTTAGGCCCTTTTCTAACAACTAACTACTTACAGCTAATTACTAGTGCGCTAAATTCCAATTTAGCGCACTGACTACCCCGCTGTCAGCCTGAGGAGCATAGCGACGAAGGACCTCGCCCTTTCTTCCTGAGCAAAAGGCCAAAGAACGAGATCCTTCACTTCGTTCAGGATGACAGGAGGGGAGCTTCAGGATGGCAGGAATGGAGACTCAGGATAACAGGTAAGGGATCGGCTCAGGATGGCAGCGCAAAAGCCCTTGAACTTAATGCTCATTTCTCATTGCTCATTTCCCACACCACCTTCCGAATTAACTACAGTGCCCCACCGCATTTTCTTACTTTTTGCGGTTTTCGGTTGTATGGCCGCGGGTTTTATGATATACTAAACGCTGGATACCAAGAGAAGGACAAGGCTGTTTGGTTAGCCTTTCATGGGGGAACTCGAATATGGCAAGCAGTTATTATAAACCCTGTGCGGAGCTAAGTAGGTGCAATGAGCTGATCGAAACCTATTTTTTGAAAAAGCGGTACAAGGAATGCTTTGAAGGCTATCTTCCTCTGGCGGAGCAGGGGTATCCCCTGGCGGAATGCCAGATCGGATATTTTTATTACGAGGGGCTCGGCGTGGAAAAGAACCTGGAAAAGGCCTTCTATTGGACAGAGCGTGCCGCCGAGCATGGAGATTGGGACGCGCAGTGCAATCTGGCGGAATTTTATGAAGACGGCATCGGTACGGAACAGAACCTGGAAAAGGCGAAGGAATGGTACCGAAAGGCCGCCAAGCAGGGCCATGATATGGCGCTGGTAAAGTGTAAAGAGCTGGAGATCCAGCTGTAATAGAAGAAAACGCCTCAGATCCCTGCCGGGAAGCTGAGGCTCCGGCGGGAAAGCGGAGTGGAGAAGCAATGGGGGAACAAAGCTTAAAAACAAGGCTCACGGCTTATACAGGGGAATTTATGGCGGCGGTGCTGCTGATCCAGCCCCTGCTGGATGTGCTGTCTTATTTTATGCAGGAGTACGGCTCCACTGTGGTGACCACCGCTTTGCGCATGGCCCTTCTTCTTGCGGTAAGCTTTTACGGGTTTGCCATTTCCAGCCGAAAGCAGCTGTATGCCGCCTGTTATGCCTTGATCGGCGGTTTTTGGTTTTTGCATATGCTGAACTCCTTCCGCACAGGCTATCTTCAGCCGGTGGGGGACGCGGCGGAGTATTTGAAGCTGGTGCAGTTCCCCTTGTGGACCTTGTCCTTTGTTACCTTCTTTCAGGAAAGAGAAGGGCTGAACACCCGGGTGCTGGGGGTCCTTACGGCAAATTTCGCCATTATTCTGCTGGTGATCGGGCTTTCCTATGTGACCGGGCTTCCGGTGTACACCTACGATTTTCCGGAGCGGGAAATTCAGATCGGCGTTCTGGGCTGGTTCGGCGTGGCAAACGCGCAAAGCGCCATTCTCAGCATATTGGTACCTGCCGTGCTGCTGTGGGGGCTTCGCACCGAAAAGCTGTGGGTGTTCTGCCTGTGCAGTGTGTCCGGCTTTGGGTTATTGTACTTTACCGGCACCCGCCTGACCTTTTTTACGGCGGTGTTGGTCGCCTCCGCTTTTCTGATTTTGATTTTTCTGTGCAGAAGACCCTTGGTGTTTGCCCTGCCTTTGCTGGCGGCACTGATTTTGCTGCTGGCGTTTAAGGGTGTTTCTCCCATGGAGGCGCGGCAAAAGGTTTCCGGCACCTCTTTTTCCGTTTACCAGGAAAAAATCGACGCCGTGATGGGGGAGGACAAGGAATTTTCTTACAAAAAGGGAGAGGAAATTCCTCCGGCGGTTTTGGAAAAGATAGAAACAGTGTATCGGGAGATTTATGGGAAGCAGGGCGTTTACAAGGAGGTCCTGCTGGAGGATCTGCTGGAGCGGTTCGGGCTGCCGAAGGTTTTGGAAAAATTTGAGTATACCACCAGCGCGAAGGTGTTAAACAACAGTCGTGTCAGAAAGCTGAAGGCCATGGAGCTGGTGTGGGAGGAGCAGGATTTTCTGACCCATCTTCTGGGCATGGAATATGAAAAAGCCCAAATCGGCGGGCATAATTACGACCCGGAAAATGATTTTCCCGCGCTGTTGTACAATGTGGGATATCTGGGGTGCGCCCTGTATCTTTTCTTTGTGCTGGGTCTTCTTTTCTATGGGCTGCGGGAATTTCTGCGCAGATTCCCAGCTCTCTTTACCCCGGAGTTTGCCACTGCCGCCATGATGCTGGTACTGGCCTTGGGAAGCGCCCAGCTCTCCGGGCAGGTTTTGCGCAAGCCCAATGTTACCGTATACGCTTCCCTGGCGGCGGCCATGCTGTACGTGCAGGCCCGGGAGGCGCCGTCACAAACGCGCCTGCGGCCCGGCTATAAGCGTAACCCCGCGGTGTATTTGAAAAAGATAGGATAAACCGATTTTGCCCCTGTTTCCAGGGCTTCCAAGGGAAAAACACGCCGGAGCTTCCGGCGGGGGATCATGGAGAAATGATATGATAAAATCGCTGCGAACTGCCATTGAAAACAAAATGTCCGCCGTGGTGCTGGCGCTGCTGGTGATCCAGCCGGTGATGGACGTGCTCTCGTATTTTCTGGGAGAAATGGGGAGCAACGCCTTTTCCACCGCCCTGCGGTTTCTGCTGCTGGCGGCCGTGGCGTTTCTGGGCTTTTTTGTCAGCAGCAAAAAGCGGATCTATTTCCTCTTTTACGGGGCGGTAGCGCTGTTCTGGATCGCCCACATGCTGAACTGCCGCAGGATCGGCTATCAATCCTTTGTGGCGGACACGGCGAATTTCCTGCGCATTTTGAATTTCCCCATCTTTACCCTTTCCTTTGTCACCTTTTTCCAGAAGGGAAAGGAGATCCAAAAAAGCATTTACCTTGGCTTTGCCGTCAATCTGGGCGAGGTGCTGCTGTTTACGGCGCTGCCCTGGATCTTGGGCCGGCCGGTTTACACTTACGGCGTATTGCAGGTGGGGATCTTGGGCTGGTTCAGCGTTCCCAGCGCCCAGAGTGCCATTATTGTTCTGCTGGTCCCTCTGGCGCTTTTGTGGGCTTACCGCACCGGAAAATACCCTGTGTTTTTAGGCGCCATGGTCCTTGGCTTCGGCCTGATGTTCGTCACGGGAACAAAGCTTACCTTCTATTCCATCTTTATTATCGGAGGGGCTTACGGGTTCCTGTTTGCCCTGAATCTGAAAAAGAAATCGCTGAAATACATTGGGCCGCTGCTGCTGGCGCTGATACTGGTGTTCCTGTTCCGCCATCAGTCTCCTATGTCCCTGCGGGAGCAGATGTCCGCCTATGCCCGGAATAATTACGGCGCTTTGGTGGCGGAAAGCCTGGAGAACAGCGGTGCGGACGCGGATCTGATCCGAACCATCCAGAACGGCTTCGACGCGGCAAATACCTCGGAGGAGAAGCTGGAGCAGATCAGGCGCAGCCTGATCGGGGTGTATACCGATAAAGAGGTATACGGCGCTTTCCTGAAAAACCTTCACGACCGCTTTGGCGTGTACAATGTGATGGCGGCCTATGGGTATACCACAGAGCCCTCGATCTTGTCGGATTCCCGCATGCGAAAATCTATTTTTGCAAAGCTCGTTTGGGAGGAAAAGGACTTTGCCACCCGGCTTTTGGGCTTTGAATACAGCGATATGCTGATGGGCGGGGAAATTTACGACCTGGAAAACGATTTTCCGGCGGTCTACTATTTCTGCGGCTACTTGGGCTTTGGCCTGTATCTGTTGTTTTTCGCTTATCTGGCTTTTATTATCCTGCGGGCCTTCTTCCGGGATATTGCCGCCTGTATCGCAGAGCGGAAGGGAAAACCGGGAAATCCCGTGCTGAAGGGAGCGGGCTCCTTTTGGCAGGGAGTGCAGCGCTTCCTCACCATAGAAATGGGAGCGGTGGGTATGACCTTCCTGCTGGCCATCATTGCGGCCCAGATCTCCGGCAATGTGCTCCGCCGCCCCAATGTAACGGTGTATTTTGCCGCCGCCTCCGCCTGCGTGTACCATCTCACGGTAGATCTTCGCCGGAAGGAAGAGCCCCACGATTTGATCGGAGGGTTTTGATTTTCTCGCGGCGAGGCAGGAGAGAAAAGGCAATTAGAAATTAGCAATGAACAATGAGCAATTAAGGTTGCCTTGCTATCGTAAGGCAAGAAAAAGCGGTAATTATTGTTTAGCGGTCACCCTTGGCTCCCCTGAAAGGGGAGCTGTCAGCCGATAGGCTGACTGAGGGGTTCCGTGGTGGCAAGCTGGAACCCCTTCGTCACGGCTTCGCCGTGCCACCTCCCCTTTCAGGGGAGGCAAGGGTTTTGTGCTATTCGTTAGACCGCTAAATTCCAATTTAGCGCACTGGCTACCTCTCCCCACTGTCATCTCTGAGCAAAAGATGCTTCGCATCTTCGTGAAGGATCTCGGCCAGCAGGAACCGGCGCATTAAGAGAAATTTGGTCTCGCCTGTCGGTTTGGTCAGCGCTGAACGGTCTCCACCGGAGACCTTCCCCCCCCACCGGGACGCGCTCACCCCACTGTCATTCCTGAACAAAGAGCAAAGCAAACCTTGCTTTCACAAAGAATCCCGGTCAGTAGAAACCGGCGTATGAAAAAGCCCGGGGCTTGTATTTTTTACAGGCCCCGGGCTTTTTGAGAGTATATGAGTGATGAAAAAAGAGTTGTACTCAAAATTTCAGCGGCATCCTTTCACGCTTACGCCACAAAGAACCCGTTCTGGAAGGGGGAGAGCCCGCCCTTCACCACGGCGTAGTTTGCCAGGTAATCGGCCTTGCGGTTCAAGAAGCGCTCCAAGCGGGAAGCGGTGCTCTGAGCCGTCTTTTTGTTGTTTCTGTTCATGGTTTTGGAAGCGTAATTGGTTTTCATAAAGAATATCTCCTTTTCGGTTTCAAAATTTAGTCGGGAAAGAATGGGGTGCGTTTAGGCCACAAAGAATCCATTCTGGAAGGGGGAGAGCCCGCCCTTTACCACAGCGTAGTTTGCCAGGTAATCGCTGCTGTTTTCTAAGAAACGATCCAGGCCGGAGCGGCGAACTGTTTTGTGAGCAGCTTTCTCTTGGAGGGTATTGCTGCGCACGGCTTTTACGGTATCAATGGTGTTGGTGTTTTTCATGAAAACTACTCCTTTTCTTTGAGATACGCCTTGTTCACCAGGCGTTTTGCTTTTTGCTATGGTCCTATTATAAACCGCGTTTATAAATTTGTCAAGAGATTTTATAAAGATTTTTGAAAAAATTTTTAGAAGTTTATAAACTTGAAAAAATCCAGGAAATAAGCGGAATTTTGAGAGGGATTCCATACCGAAAAGAGAAGAACCCACGAAAATTTCAAAAAAATTTTTTAGAAAATCCCTTTGGAAAGACAAAAAAAGAAGAGGAAGTTTCCTCTTCTTTTATAAACATATTTAGAACCTGTTGTTTCTTTATAAGAAGGATCCGGGGCGCTGCCGTCCCGGAAGGCTTTTTCAGCGGTGTGCGATGTGCATGGGAAATTCCCGATTTTGGCGCTTATTCCGCGCTTATGTCCTTTACGCTCTCCCGAATCACCAGCTCGGCGGGGAGCTCGTATTTCAGCAGGGTAGAGGGGAATCCCGCCCGCCGCAGCTTCCGGAGATCCTGCAAAAGCAGGATGCAGGCCCGGCCCATCAGCTGGCTGGAATTTTTTACGGTGGTCAGCCTGGGGGAGATCATTTTGGAAATGGGGTTGTTGTCAAAGCCCGTTACGGAGATGTCCTCCGGCACACGATACCCCAGCTGCCGCAGGGCGTTTACCGTGCGCAGGGCCTGCCTGTCATTTTCACACACCAGGGCGGTGGGCAGCTGCTTTGCCTCAGAGAAAAGCTGCGCCAGCCTTTGGTGGTCATATAAATCGTTATCCACCCCGGCCCGGAAGAAGGATTCCCGGCGCTCCTCCAGCCCCAGATCAGCAAGAGCGCGGCAGAAGCACTGGCGGCGGTCCTTTTGCCAGCCAAATTCCCAGCCGCTGGAAACGTAGCCGATCTCCTTGTGACCGCAGCTTTTCAAATAGCTTACAATGCCGTACACGCTTTGGCGGTTGTCCACCCTGACACAGTTGACAGCCAGCGCGGGATCGTAAACATCAATGAATACCGCAGGTACCTCTATTTCCCGGATCTCCCGTAAAATATCCTCCGTGACTTGATCGGTCTGCACTATCGCGCCCACAATATTCCCGCTGCGCTGAAACAGCTCTGAAAGGCTTGCTCCGTTCTGGCATTTCATGTGAAATACCACCAGGCTCAAATTGTTGTCCCTGGCTTCCGCCTCCGCGCCCTCCAGGATACCGGGGAAAAAGGAGAAATCATCCTTTTCGTCGCCGCAGTCCAGATAGGAAAGATAGGCGATGGACTTACAGCTGCTTTCCGCAGAAGCAGAGCTGGGGGCTTCTCCCACCCGGCAGGATTCGCACATCATGCTTTCGCAGTCCAGCTCCCGAATTTTTTTCAGCAGGGACTGGCGCAGAGAGTCGCTGATCCCCGGCTTATTATTCAGCACCAACGAAATAGTGGCAGGCGACACGCCCAGTTTTTTTGCAAGATCCTTGGCTTTCACAGGCAACACCT
>JAETPP010000284.1 GCA_021771115.1 Bacillota bacterium
GGTGTTTTGAAGGGAAAAAAACTCGACTATAACCGTAAGGCGATTTTTTATCTGGGTATTTTTGTACAGTTTGCCTGCTTCTGGACACTCACGGATTCAAAGCTGTTGCAATTTGTGTGTGGAAACAAGGCGGTGGGGTATACGGCTTCTTTTCTGCTGTTCCAGCTGCTGCCTGTGCCGTTGCTGCTATTTTTAAAAGAGAGCCTGCCGCGTGGGCGCAAGGGGTTTACGATACTCTGCGCGCTGTTTCTGTTGAATCTGTTTTGCACGCTGGCGTTCTGTGTGGTGGGGAATGTTCGGCTGACCCGCACGCTGCCGCCCACCCACCTTCTGCTCGGGGCTATGGTCGTGTTTATGGTGGTTTTTTGCCTGCGGGAACGGTTTGTCCATCACAATGCCGAGGTGAAAGGATACCTGTGGGGAATGGGGGCACTCTGCCTTTTTTCGGCGGCCGCCCTGGTGGAGTGCTATGTAGGCCCCCAGCTGGACAACTCTAGTTTTTTCCGGTATGGACTGCTGTTGTTTATCGGAATTTTGAGCGTGAGTTCGTTTAAAAAGAGCCTCTCCCTGCTGCGCGAGAATATGGAGGCCAGGACCTACCGGCGCCTTGCCTTTGCCGACGGCATGACCCAGCTTGGAAACCGTGCGAAATTTGACCGGGAAATGGAGCGCCTGCGCGGTGAATCCGGCTGGGAGGTTCTCCTGGTGGTATTTGATCTGAATTACCTTAAAAAGACCAACGACACCAAGGGACATGCGGCGGGGGACGATCTGATCCGGGGCGCCGCGTCTTGCATCCGGGAGGTTTTTGGGCCGGATGGGGAATGCTTTCGGATTGGCGGGGACGAGTTCACGGTGATCCTGGAGCGGGCGGAAGGCCGGGAAATCGAGCGGGATCTGGAGCGTCTGCATGCCGCCGTGAGGCGCTATAACGATATGCATGGCTGTACGGTGGATTTGGCCTATGGCTATGCCCGCGGCGATGCGGCGGAAGCCGACCGCCTGTTTGGGCAGGCGGATGCAAAAATGTATGCGCAGAAGCAGAGCAGGCTGTGAAAAAACAGGGACAGTGGAAAAATGTTTTTCCACCGTCCCTGTTTTTTGCTGTTCTTATAGCTTTTGGATGCATCAATTTTTTCATTTGTCGCTCAGGCCACGACGGGCCCATCCTTTTTGGCGCAGCCCAAAAAGGATGCTAAAAGGCTGGTCAAGGGGGCGAACGGCGCCGCTCCATTTGACGGTGCGCCGTATACATCGCAACAATGGGTGACGGAACAGCAGTCGCAGGGAACGCGGCGCAGGGTCACGGGCCTGCCCCCTTCACAATCCCCGTTCCAGGAGGAAAGCTAAACTGATAGAAAAAGGCTTGCTGCAAAAGAGGGGAACCATACGAATTAGCCCTTCCCTTACAGAAAACCTTCTGAAAGCATCCCAGCTTTGGTTCAGCTGGGGGATTGTTAAGGGGCGCGTCTTCCGACCAATCAGCGTACTTTCCGCGACCATCGCACCGTCGCCCTTTGCTGATCCGAAGACGGCGTAGCGTCAAATGGAGGAAGTAAGCGGCACCCCTTAACCAGATTTTTGCTTCCTTTTTGTCTGTCAAAAAGGATGGGCC
>JAETPP010000052.1 GCA_021771115.1 Bacillota bacterium
TAACGTTTTGGTTGGTGGGGCCGGTAATATCATAGTTCACGGTTCCTGTGGGCAGCGACTTATCAATGTTGCTCACCGTGGCAGTAACAGTACCTTTGTTTCCGGCTTCATCTTCAAATTCAAAGGTAAAGCTGCCGTTTTCGGTGAAGGTATGGCTCAGGCTGCCGCTTTCCGTATTCGTCACTGTGACCGGCTCTGAGGGAGTAATGGTCGCAACCACATCACCGTTGGTGGGTGCAAGGGTAGAATAGCTTACAGTAGCAGAGGGGGCTATAGTATCCTGTACGATAACCTCCCGTTCCACTGTGGTTTTGTTGCCTGCGTGATCGGTAGCGGTATAGGTCACGGTATACGTTCCACACTTTGCCGTGTCTACCTGGGAAGAATCTATTTCCAGTTTACCCTCCAGTTTTCCTGCCTTGATATCCGGGTCTAAGTTATCTGTTACCTCTGCGCCCAGCTCAGTATAGGTTTCTCCGCGTTCTATGATTTGTGGGGTAGAGCCTTTGAGCTCAATTTCCGGCGGGGTGTTGTCGATATATACGAATGGGGAGATTGCAGTTTTGTTATACTTCCCTCTATAGCGAAATGTGCCGGCTGGATAAATCCTTCTTGCAATCCCGTTCGGATATGGGTGAACGCCCAGTATCCCAAAGTGTACCAATGCATCACACGGATTTGTTTTTATATCATAGCCCGCAAATGAATAAACGTATTGAATTTCCTGAACCTTTTCACCATGTTCGCTATAATATTCATTTTCACTATAAAACGATGTTTCACAATAGCTATGGATCGACTTTATATCTTCTACTGGTATCAGCAAATCACCCTGTCTGAATGTTATTGTTCCAATAGAGAAGTCGTGTACCATAACATTATCTGCTCTTCCTATTGCTTTCACAAAATCAAATTCAATTGTTGGTGGCGGTGATAAATCGGGATCACGAAATCCGGCCTTTATGACGGCCTTTTTCGGTGTGATGCTTTCCACCTCTAAATAGGCGCCTGTGTATGTGCCGTCATAAAAATCACTGTTGGGCGTTGTATCCGATGAAAACACATCTCCTTCCAACAGAATATCTTCTTTTCCACGAAAACGGTCGCGTTCAGACTTGGTAACCAGATTTAAGCGTTTTTTATGACGCTCATCAAGATTTCGATAGGGATAATATCCAGTGCCGTTTTGGTCAAGCATGATATCCACGTGCCAAATGATAACTCCGGGGGTTGTAGTAAAAGACATATTTTTATAATTTGGATCATCTGGAAACCCAGTACGGTATTCTACAATAAAATATTCGCCATAGGGAAACAGTAACGGATCGGGACAGAAAACCACTGCCTGATTTTCCGAGACAAGCGGATCGTCAGAAAAGCCCTCGGCATACAGATCTATCTGTGATACAGGCTCGTTTGTTAAAATTCGAGGCTCTATCCACCCAAGCAGAATTTTATGAAAAGGGTTAAAATAAGGACAATCATTTGCCATCATTTCCGGCAGATCTTTGACGATTGCGTTAGAACTATTATCATTGTAAAGATCCGGCAAACCTAACAAATGACCTATTTCGTGAACGTCTGTATCAACATTTGATTTAATACTAGTATGAGAAAACCGATTTATAGCTTTCGAACCAAACGTTTTGTTCTTTCCGATAGACCAAATCATAGGCCACCACTGACCAGAACTACTAGGTCGTAAATATTTAATCACCAATCCGTCTATGTACCCATCATTATCGCTATCATATTCAGAGGGATCAAATTCACCGTTTTCAATATAGCGGCGAAGCGCTTCCTGATATAACTTTTGTATACGCGTATCATCTTTTACAACTATTCCGGTGTCTTCTGAATAATAATCAGATGTTTCCGGTGCTACAACCAAAGGAAGAACCTGACCGGAAATATTCAGCTTACAGAAAGAAAATTTTTGATACAGACCTCTTACCGATTGCTCTGATATTTTCAGATCAGGATTATAATCGTCAAAAAAGCTATGATGCAATTTTTCCTCATCATAGTTCTCCTGATACTCAGGATAATCCGGGAAAGCTACCGGCAGTACCAAAAGTTTGACGTTTCCGGTAGAAGGCATACGTCCCTCCGAGTCTAACTGATTTGTAATTAGTGAAGTAGTTGGGTTAAAACTAGGAACATAGGGGGTGTCGTCCCCCGAAAAGGATGGTTTCTTTTCCTCTGATAACGTATCATTGAGTTTTTGCGGCATCGAATCTGTTGCACAGCAGACCATCGCTTCTTCTTGCTCTAAAAAACCCGCCTTAGATTCGGCAGCTTGCCCTTTTACCGTCGGAAATTTGGGAAAAATCAATATTGCAAGCATAAGCAACAACGAAATTATGCGTTTCATCAAGGATACCTCCTATGGGAAAGTTAGCAAGATGGAAGCAAAGCATAGAAGCCAGAATCTCCTATGCTTTGCTTTTTCTCAATCAATTAATCGATACTGCCATAGAGCGAAATCATTTCTTCCGTCACAGTACCGTCATCCAACAGTAATGTTATTTTATACCGATATTCCACATAGCCCGGAATTTCTTCTGCCCTTGCTCTGGCTTTCCTGATTCCTGTGGATTCTTCCCGCACCTGCTCCATGGAAAGAATTTTAGCCGTGGGATTTACCACCGTTACAAAAGCCTTGGGCTGGCGGTTATCCGGGTTTTCCAGATGGGGCGGCAGAGGAGAAACGAGGGTACCCGATACCACCTGCGTACCGATTTTTGTGGGGTTATATTTGCTTCCATCCCAGGAGGCAACCGCAACCTGTTCCGCGGCTCCGTCGCTTCTGGCGACCTCTACCTCTTCCGGCATAGGGATCGCATCAAATTCCGTGCCGCTGATGACTCCTGTCACTCTTGCCACCTTCGTGGTGGTGATCGTGTACTTTTTGGTATTTACAACGATCTGGACGAAAAGACTATTCGGGTTCTTTATGGGATCGTTAACGCTGAGGAAGCCCTTCAGGGTCTGTTCCCCAAGCTCCAGGGGATCGTACTCTGTGTTATCCTCCGCCCGCAGAAGGAAGTTTGCCTCTTCTGTAGTCAGCTCTCCGCTGGTGCTTCGCAGGTTCAACTGAACCGTATGCGTTTCCAGCTGTGCGTAAATGTCCTCCAGGCTGGAACCCAAATTGACATCCATAGCGCCGGTTTCCGGAATTCTGACAGGAGCAATGGACTCAATATCATATTCCCGTGAAACCTTTATCTGCAAAACAGGCGGTTCCTTTATCTGGCCCAGATATTGCTGCTTATTGACTACCGTTCCCGTGACACTTTCCGTAACGGGGCCATCGTTCTCTGAGCTCAGAGGATAGGGATCATATCCTTCTCCATTCCCCCAATCTACAGAAACGATCTCGGTTTTCCGTTCGCCGGTCAATGGGCTGCTTACGTCCAATGTGGCAATCAGCGTTTCCGGCTTATCGGGAATATCAGCAAAGGCGGTTCCTTCCCGAGCAAACAGGATCTTTTCTTCAAAGCTGATCACATCCACCGGCTGGGTATCCAGAAGGATCTCCTCATAGGTGGGATAAGATTCCGGCTGGATATTGCCGGGCAGCTCCACGGTTCCCAGCAGCACATAGGCGTCCGCAAGCTTCGGATCAAAATCCGGGTTCCTGGCTTCTTCCAGAACGACCGGGACCGTGTATTCCGTTGTCAGATCTATGCCTTCTGTAATACTGGTGATCTCAAAGGTCTGATCCAGATCCTCCGACGCCGTGATCTCCTCCAGGGTCAGGGAGGCCTTGGGCTCATAGAAATTGTCCGTCAGGCGTTCCGTGATTTCATATTCGACCGGGGTCACATGGACGATCAGATTCCCGGTGAAGGGCGTTCCTTCCGGCTGCTTTGCTTTGCTGGGGAGGTTTACCAGGCGGCCTATCACAGTTTGATCGCTTGCCGTATTTTTATGATAGCCGCTCCAGTCCCATTCCACATCTACCGGTACTTCCTGCCCATCCTCCAGTGTTGCGGTAACCTGCTGGGGAAGATTATCAAAGTGTGCGGGATCTACGCTTTGGTATTCCTCTACCTCCTCATCCTTCACGGCGATGATCTCCAGCGGCTCCCGCACGGTTACGTGAACGGTGATGGTGCCAGGTTCTTCCTCGGAAAGCGGGAAGAAATTTTCCGGAAGGGAGGCTGTAAGGTCGTAAATACCGGGAATATCCTTCTGTTGCTCCCATTGCGGATTATTTTCCTCCTTCAGGGAGAACCTGCAGAACGTCCAGACCTCAAAATCGGTTGTCATATCGAAAGCGTCTACCGCCAGCTCGTTTTTCCCTTCCTGTGTCAGCTGACGGTTTATTTCCTCCAGCTCCGCACCCGGAAGCAAGGCGACGGACGCCTCCATGGGGGCAGCCTGCCAAAGGATATACTCCCTGGGAAGTACGATAACTCGCAGTTCAGCCCGGTATTTCTTTGGATTGGTATATTCCCGATACTCCCCCTCGCAGAGGACATCCCCGAAAACAGTCTGCTCTCCGGGAACAGAAGGGTCAAAATCCTTCGTGTCCCAGCGCACAGGAAGATCAGCTGTCTGTTTCTCAGGCAGCCGCACCGCAGCGGTTTCCGGGAGAGAAGCCACCGTTGGCATGCCGAATTCATTTTCCTTCTCCAAAGGAGCAGGGAAAATATTCTGGGGAACTTCTATGGTTTGAGAAACCACGCTCTGGATGATTTTATTCGGGTCAGGATCCACAGTGACCGGGACTTTTGCCAAAATCTGCCGGGGATTTTCCATCCCGCTTTTTCCGGAAAGATCAATTTCACCGTAAACAAGATACGTGCCATGGGCCATTCCATCATATGAAGAATCTTCCACTCGCCAATTAACGGAAAACCTTTTTGTATTATCTTCATCTCTGCTGTGATCAAAAACCACACCTGTGGTAAAACGATCTCTTTGCAGCTTTTCCAGCATTTCATCGGCAGTGGTATTGTATTCAACGTGAATTTCTTCTAATTCCGGAGCAGAAGCTATTACCCTGGCTTCTGTTTCCTCTGTTCCCGCATAATTGATATCGTAATTATTCAGGGGATGGCTGCAGACGCTGGTGCTGCTGAATTGGAGATTGGGGTAAAGCGTAGCGGCGTTTTCGGGAGGATAATAGGCGGCCTGGGCCATGTTCCTTTGAAATACTGTTTGATCGTCCACAGTCAGCTTGCTGTAGTCCGAGAGGGAAATCGCTCCGCCGGAGCTTGCCGCAGTGTTGTCTTTGAACTCTGTTCCCGTCACGGAAACAGGGATGGAGGGATCTTCTATCCGAATAGCTCCGCCGTTTGTGGCGCTTACGTTCCCTGTGAAGGTGGAATTTTTCACATCTACCCTGCGGGGAACATTATACTCGCCGCTGTTCTCTTCATCATATTCGTCCCCATCCTCCGGCATTTCAAATAAATGAAATACCAGACCGCCGGAATCAGGCTGATCCATGCTGCCGTTATTTGCAATGTTGGTGGAATCGGAAACAAAGATCTCCGCACTGTTCGCACAAATTCCGGCAATCAGATTATCGTGAATTTGAGAATTCGCTATTCTGGCAGAGTTTTCTACTTCTGATTCATTCCCCATATCAACCCAAAAATATGTGTCATCCCAAAAACCATATTCATTATCATGAATATTTGAATTTTTCACTGATACGTGCGACCGAAATGATATGCCATAGATAAATCCTGAAATATCCACGTTATCCACATTTACAACATGATCGCTTGTCTCTAAGGAAAGAGCGGTAATACCCGCCGGAAGCTCTACGCCGGGTTCGCTATTTCTTTCCTCCTCACTGACCGGTAAATCCCAAACAAAATTACAGTTCGTCACATCTGCGCTAGTGTGGGTAACTGTACTATCGCAAAATTCCGAGGAAAGACTTGATGAATCAAAAGATACATTGTCAACAGACGCATGGCCATATTCCAGCAAGGTAATTTTTCCGGGATGCTTTTCCCCAAAATGATATTCCCAATACCAATATCCTTTTGTCACAAACCGGCTAAAATCCTGCCATCGAACCAGGGAATCCTTTATTGAAATATCGGCGGCCGTCAGGGTAGAGCTTCGGCTCATAACGCAATTTTCAATTACTACACGATCTGCTCCTCCCACGCTCAAACCGCCGCTAAAAAAGGAGTTTGAAATAGTAAAAGCGGCGGCGCCAGCTGCAGCAAGTGCAAGGTGCTGTGTGTCCAATCCATAAAGATTACAGTCTTTGATCGAAATGTCTCCTGAGAACACGCCATCTATTCCCTCACCGCTTGAAGCGGCGGTACATCCCAAATAGCTGACTGTACCGTAAGATTCTATTGCCCCATACCAATTTCCGTTTATCACGCAAGCACCCTCAACTAAAACAGGTGTTTCAAGGGTAACTCGTTCGGTTTTAGAAGAGGCAATAATTCCAAGGGGTTGCAATTTTCTATTCCCGTCTAAAATTACATTGGAAAAAGTAATTCTGGCTCCGGAGCCTATAGCGCCGCCTTCCTCGTAATTTCCGAAGCATATCCCGGATTTTATTCGGTTAGGCCGAATAGGGGTATCTTCGTTGAGATCCATACTGATAACATATGGTTCAGCGGCAAGGATCGTAAGAGGCCGATCCGCAACTACATAGTCATTGCCTGTCAATACGATATCATTCTGTAAAACAAATATCTCAGGGCCCTCAGAAAAACAAGAAGCAAATACAAGATCCTGCGCGGTGCTGATATACCTCACCCTTGCATCAGTAGAACTCCCGCTCATGATTTGTGCGGCTTCCTCTGCGGAGCAGTCAAAATCATTCATCAGAATTTCTTCAGGTTCTCGATAGGGCTTATACGCCTTTCTGAATTCTTCTACTTGACAGGTGATTTCCATCTCTCTCTGATACGGTATAGTTTTACAGCTTATCATCTTGGGATCATCGATATCGATCCATCTTTCGTTTTTGCTTTCTTTCAGGTAATCATCATCATTGAAGACCGGTGTTTTTTCTTCTTCCTGCGCTTCTGCCGCTAACCCTCCCACCGGGAACATAGAAAGGATCATTGCCAAGGCCAAAAGCATACTGAGTAACTTCTTTTTCATTGTCATTGTCATTTCCTCCTTCTGTGTCTTTTCGATAAACCCAAAATCCCCTTTGCTTTCACTCGCTCTACTTTTTCATTCACCTCCCTTACAGTATCGCATAATCATCGTAGCGGCCTCGGCTCGGGTGGATCTCCCTCTGGGGTCGAGGGTCTGATTGCCCTTGCCGGTGACAATACCGTTATCTACTGCCCAACACAGGGCGGAATGAGCAAACCCGCTGACCCTTTCACGGTCTCGGAAAGCGTTCAGTTCTCCATCTGTCGGGGGAGTTCCGGCGCAAAGAACTCAAAATGTTAAAAATATATAAAATCTAAGATAAGTGTTATGATTTTTCGTTTGTTTACTTAAATACTACCTTAAAGGTGCGTCATTGTCAATATAGAAATGGAAAATTTTTCATGTTTCTCTCGTTTTTATTTTTTTAGGCTAAAAAATTAACGTAAAAAATATTCATCAAAAAAAGCGGGCTGAAGGGCCCGCTTTTTTGATGAACTTGATAATAGAAACCGATGTGTTGAAAGAAAGAGAATCGGGCAGCGCCGCTTGGTTAGCGCAGCTTTTGGAAAAATTCCCGGAGCAGGGCTTTGCATTCTGCTTCGTAAAAGCCGCGGTACACCTCCGGCCTGTGGCTGTAGGGCAGGGTAAAAAGATCCGCCGCTGTGCCGCAGCAGCCGGCCCGCTCATCTTCTGTTCCGTAGACCACCGTGCCCAGGTGGGAATTGATGATGGCGCCGGTGCACATGGGGCAGGGCTCCAGCGTGACGTAAAGCTGGCACTCCGGCAGCCGCCAGGTACCGAGTGCTTTGCAGGCCTGGGAGATTGCCTCCAGTTCCGCGTGGGCCAGGGCGTTTTGTCCCGCTTCCCGGCGGTTGCGCCCTTCCCCGATGATCTCCCCCGCCCTGACCACTACCGCGCCTACCGGCACTTCCCCGCAGGCGGCGGCTTCCCGGGCCAGCTCCAGCGCGCGGAGCATAAATTTCTTTTCCGGTAAAAAAGCCAGCTTCATCATTTAGAAAAACAGCGTGGTGGTATAGGCGGCCATAAAGGCCATGATCACCCACAAGAGCGGCGTGCGGACCACGGCGGCGGCCGCTTCCCCGCCGGAAAGGCAAAGCGGCGTTTTTTCGCCTGACCGCCGGAACAGCTTCTCCCGCTGAAAGATCATCAGTAAAATCAGGGCCACCAGCCCCACAGCAATGGGGATCAGCAGAGAAAGATTGTTAAAGGCCTCCGCCATGGCTTCTCCAAACAGGAATTCTCCATAGCTGCCCACCACGGCGATGCCATTATTCAAGGCGTGAATTACGATAGAGATCCACAAATTTCCGGTTTTCACATACAAAAAGCCGAATACCAGCCCGGCGATAAAGGCGAACACCACATTGGAGAAATCCAGATGCACCAGGGAAAATACGAATGCCGAGGCAAAGATAGCAAAGCCCGCGCCGTATTTTCGCAGAGAGGAAAGCAGCACGCCGCGGAAAGCGAATTCCTCCATCACCGGCACCAGCACCGCTGTGGAGAGCAGCTCCAGAATAAACATTGCCATGCTTTGGCTTTCTCCGGTGGAGCTGGAAGCGGGCTCGTAGCCAAAGCTTCCAAAAAATTCCTGAATGGCAAAGGCCGGAAAATTTCCCAGCAGGCACAGGGCAAGGCCTCCCAGCACGCAGAGCAGAGCGGTGACAAAGCCCACCTTCTCAAATTTCAGATAATCCGTAACATCCTTCTGCCCCAGCCGCAAATAGACGAAAAAGGGCAGCGCGGTGGAAAGCGGCACCATGGCTGTGGCGAGCCACTGGAAGGCCATGGGATCTGTCATGATATTGATACCCTGCGAAAAGAACAGCGCCATCAGCGGCATTTCCAGCAGAAAGGCCACCGCAGTTTGCAGCAGCACCACCAGGCACAGCCGATTGAGGGTTCTGGAAGCGCCGGTCAGCCTGGGGTTTCTATCCTGCCGCAGCGCGAAGGGCGGCGCGACAGAGATAGGCTGTGCATAAACATACTGAGGGTACGGCTGGGAAAAGGCAGGTGAAAAGGCGGGAGCCGGCTGCCCGTAACCAGCAGGAGGAGCCGCTGCCGGATAGCCGCCCTGGGGATAGCCCCCAACAGGAGGCGCGGCAGGCACGCCCTGGGGATAGCCCCCAACAGGAGGCGCGGCAGGCACGCCCTGAGGCTGTGCCCCCCACTGCGGCATCTGCGGGGCAGGCCGCTGGACGGGCTGCGGCACGTTCTGCCAGCCATAAGCGGGCGCCGGAGCCTGGGGCGGGACGCCCTGTCCCTGATAGAATGGATAGGGATACTGGTTCATGGTAGTTTCCTTTCTGATTCCTACATGATCTCACAAAGCTTTTGGGAGAAGGCCACCGGGTCTTCGATGGCGACGCCTTCGATGAGCAGGGCCTGGTCATACAAAAGCTCCGCGTAAAGCTTCAGCCGCTCCTTGTCGCTTTCATAGAGGCCTTGCAGCTTTTGGAACACGGGATGATCGGGATTCAGTTCCAACACCCGCTGGGCCTTGACCTTCTCCCCGGCGGGCATGGCGTTTAACACCTTTTCCATTTCGGTGGAGATCATGCCGTCGGTGGAAAGGCACACGGGATGGGTTTTGAGCTTCCCGGAGACCTTGACCTCCTTGACCTTGTCGCCCAGGGCCTCCTTCATGGCGAGAAGCAGCTCCTTGCTGTTTTCCGCCGTTTCCTTTGTCTTTTCCTTTTCCTCTTCCGTTTCCAGGCCCAGGTCGTCGGAGGAAATATTGCGGAATTCCTTCTCGTCGTATTTTTCCAATACCTTCAGGGCAAATTCATCCACGTTGTCGGTAAGGCACAGCATTTCATAGCCCTTTTCCCGAATGGCCTCCGCCTGGGGCAGGCTGAGGATCCGCTCCACCGTTTCGCCGCAGCCATAGTAGATCACGGTTTGCTCTGGCTTCATACGGGATACGTATTCCTTCAGCGTGACAAGCTTCTTTTCCGCAGAGGAGGTGAAAAGAACCAGATCCTTCAGCTCGTCCTTTTTCTCGCCGTAACGGTCATACATGCCGTATTTCAGCTGCAGGCCGAAGCTGTGGAAGAATTCCTCGTACTTTTCCCGGTCGTTATTAAGCATGGCGGTAAGCTCGGAGGTGATCTTCTTCTCGAGCCGGGCGGCGATCAGCTTCAGCTGCCTGTCATGCTGCAGCATTTCCCTGGAAATGTTCAGGGAAAGATCCTGAGAATCTACCAGACCCTTGACAAAGCTGTAGCAGTCCGGCAACAGATCGGCGCATTTTTCCATGATGAGCACGCCGCTGGCATAGAGCTGCAGGCCCTTTTCGTATTCCCTGGTGTAATAATCCATGGGCGCGGTTTTCGGGAAGAACAGCAGGGCGCTGTAGGTGGCCGCCCCCTCGGTGGAGGTGCGCACCACCCGGAGGGGATCCTGCCAATCGTAGAACTTTTCCTTATAAAAGGCGTTCATTTCCTCATCGGAAACCTCGCTTTTCGCCTTTTTCCAGATGGGGGTCATGCTGTTTAAGGTTTCCACCTCATAATAGGTCTCATATTCCGGGGCTTTCCCCTCTTCCCCGGTTCCCTCTTTGCGCCGGGACTTTTTCAGCTCCATGCGAATGGGATAGCGGATATAATCGGAATACTTCTTCACAAGCTCCGTGATCCGGTACTGCTCTAAAAATTCGCTGTATTTTTCTTCCTCGGTATCGTCCTTCAAATGCAGGGTGATCACCGTGCCGCGCTCCGTTTTATTCCCGGCCTTGATCTGATAGCCCTCCAGGCCCTTGGATTCCCACACGAAGGCTTCCTCACTGCCGAAGGCAAGGCTTTCCACGGTAACGCGGTCGCTTACCATGAAGGCGGAATAGAAGCCCACGCCGAACTGGCCGATGATATCCACATCCTCTTTCTTTTCGTTATCGCTTTTGAACTGGAGGGAGCCGCTTTTGGCGATCACGCCCAGGTTGTTATCCAGCTCTTCCTTTGTCATGCCCACGCCGTTATCTGTGATAGTAATGGTACGGGCCTCCTTGTCCAAATCAATACGGATGAAAAAGTCGTCCCGGGAAAGGCCGGTGTCGCCATCCTCCAGGGTACGATAGTAAAGCTTATCGATGGCGTCGCTGGCATTGGAGATCAGCTCTCTGAGAAAGATCTCCTTGTGGGTATAGATGGAGTTTATCATCAGATCCATCAACCGTTTCGATTCCGCTTTGAACTGCTTCAGGGCCATAAAATAAAGACTTCCTTTCACTTGCTTACAAAAAGCTTTTTCCTTATAAAAGGTATTTTAGTACAAAACCGCCCGGCTTGCAAGAAGCCGGGGGAATTCTTAACAATTTTGAAATACTCGCCGCTCTTTTTCTTGGGCCGGACTGCTTCGGTTTGCGAAAAATTTCCCCACAGCTCCCGAAAATCGCGGATCATTCTTGTCCTTCCTGTAAGAATGTGCTATTCTTATGAATAGCAGTTTCGGGATCATCCTGTGGAAAGGAGCCTGTTTCATGAAAAAGAGATGTTTTGCAGCGATCTTTATTCTGGCCCTAGTGTTTGCCTCTCTTCCCATGGCAAGTGCTTCCGCCGCCGAAATGCCTGCTTTTCGCGATATTTCGCAGACGGCCTGGCACGCAGGCTATGTGTACGCGCTGGCGGAAAATCAAATCGTCAGCGGCACCGGCGACGCCATCTTTTCCCCTGACCGCCCTGTGACCAGAGCGGAGTTTTTAAGGATGCTGGCGGCAGCGGTGCTTTCCCCGGAGGAAATTGCCTCCTATCAGACCTTTACCTCTTTTCGGGATGTGCCCATCGGGCAATGGTTTACCCCTTACACCAACTGGGGCTCAAGAGCGGGGATCGCCTACGGCTACGCGGAAAACTGCTTTCGGCCGGGCGGCTTTATCACCCGGGAGGAAGCCGCCGCTTTCATGGTACGCTTCGGGAAGGCCTATCCCAATAAAGTAGATTTACAGCCGAAGAAAGAGCCTGCGGCCTTTTCCGACGACGCTTCCATTTCAGGCTGGGCGGCAGACGACGTCTATACCTGCCAAGCAGCCGGGATCATTGCCGGATACAAGGACGGCTCCTTCCGGCCCCACGCCAGGACTACCCGGGGAGAAGCGGCAGTTTTGCTTTGCGGGCTGTTGGAGATCGAGCCCCTGAGCAAAAGCGAGATCCCGGCTCCCCCGGATCCCTATTTTGAAGTCAAGCAAAAGCTTTCCGCGCTGCAAAAGAAATTCCCCAGCGGAAAATACTGGAATCACCGAACCTCCGAAAGCACCGCCGGGAAAGCCCCCTGGGAGATCGTGACGGACAACCCCTGTTCTCACGGTTCCTACTCTTACTGCAACGAATATTACGGCGTTTCCGCAATCCCGGTTACCGGGGGGACCTGGAGCACGCAGTGCCTTGGCTTTGTCAACATGCTCAGCGACCAGATCTTCGGCAAGGACGCGCCTGTGCGCACCTTCCGGGATTTCAGCCAGCTCAGGCCCGGCGACCAGATCCGGTTGTTCGACGACGTGCATTCCGTGATGGTCGTGGAAAAGGCGGCGGACTATATCACCGTGGCGGAGGTCAACGCCGATTATGTCACCTGCAAAATTTCCTGGGGAAGAAAGATCAGCCGGGAAGCCCTGGAAAGCCACGGCAGCAGCGCTTTGTACATCACCCGATACAAGGACTGAGTTTGAACCCATACAAGAAGCGGCGGATGAGAGAAATTTCTCATCCGCCGCTGTTTTATTGGGATATTCTGACCGGAACCGCACTCAGCAGGTCGCCCCGCCCTTCATGTGCTTTTGTGCAGAAAGGTTTTCCTGCTTCCGGGACAAAAGCTCATCGGAAAGCAGCTGCTCCTGTACGTTCTCAAAGCCCAGGCGGGCAATGGTATCGGCAAAGCGCTCTCCGGTGATCCCCTGCTCACGGAACAGGAGGATCGCCTTTTCGATCACATCCAGCACCTCGTTCTGATCGGTAAATACCTTATCCAGATACCGGCCATGGGCCACCTTTTTACCCCAGCGCCCGCCGATGTAGATGCGGTAGCCGGAGGTGAAGCCCTCCACGGCCTTGAAGGGGCATTTGCCTACACAGCGCCCGCAGTGATTGCAGGCGGTATCGTCAATGACCAGCTTGCCGTCCTTCAGGACCGGGACGTTAATGGGGCAGGCCTTTTCGATTTGGCACACCTTGCAGCCCCGGCACTTGTCGAGATCGATCTCCGGCACCTTCTGGCCGATCACGCCCAGGTCGTTCAGGTCGGGCTTGACACAGTTATTGGGGCAGCCGCCCACGGCGATCTTGAACTTATGGGGCAGCTTCACGCCCGCATAGCCGTGGAAGAACCGCTCGTGGATCTCCTCGGAAAGGGCGAAGGTATCGATCAAGCCGTACTGGCAGGTGGTGCCCTTGCAGGACACTACCGGACGCACCTTGGAGCCGGTACCGCCGGTTTCCAGACCCGCCGCCTGCAAATACTCCCGCAGGGGCTCGATATTGTCAAAGGGAACGTGCTGGATCTCCATAGTCAGGCGGGAGGTCATGGCCACCTCGCCGCTGCCGAACTGCTCTGCGGCCTCGGTGATCGCCCGCATCTCGTCGGCGGTGATCTTTCCGTTTCTGGTAATGACCCGGCCGTTGAAGCAATCGGGCGTGCGCTTATCCCACAGGAAGCCCAGGGCCTTCACCCGGGTGACCTCCTCCGGCGGCACGGCGGCCCCGGCGGATTTTACGCGCACATCGTTAAAGAAGGTAGCGCCCTCCAGCACCACGGTATTGGTATAACCAAAGCTCTTCAGGCGGTTTTGCAGGAAATAGGCCCGCTTGCCCTTGGCGCAGACAAGCAGCAGCTTTTCCTCCTTGCCGATGCCTTCAATGGGTCCGTTTACAGAAGCCAGATCTATGTATTTTGCCCCACGGATCGAGGGCTGCAAATTTACATCCAGCACGGTATAGCCCTCGGCCTCTCCCGCCGCGTACTGGGCAGGCGTCATGCTGGTGAAGATGCCGCTGAGCTTATTTTCCAGCACATATACCGCCTGCACAAAGGGGTGAATGGCGGTGGAGAAGGGCGGCGCGTAAGCGAGATCCAGGTTTTCATAATCGGAAAGCTTTGCTTTCATGGAGATGCCGAGCACCCCCAGGTCGATGAGCTTATCCACAGCGCCCGGGCCCAAGGCCTGCACGCCCAAAAGCGCCCCGGTGTTTTTATCGGCAATGAGCTTGATCACAAAATAGGAAGAATCGGGATAATAGTGGGCCTTATCGTCTGTGACCATCAAAGCGGTTTCCACCGCGTAGCCCGCATCCTTTGCCGCCTGCTCGGTCAGGCCGGTTTTTCCGCAGTTCAGGCCGGGCAGCCTGCACACGGCGGTACCCAGCACGCCGGGGAAGGTTTTTTCCTCTCCCGCCAAGGCCTGGGCCAAGGTCCTGCCCTCCAGATTGGCGGAGGAGCCCATGGGAGACCACTGGGGCTTGCCGGTCAGCCGGTTCTTCACCATGGCACAGTCTCCGGCGGCATACACATCGGGAAGATTGGTGCGCAGCTTTTCATCCACCAAAATCGTGCCGCGCTCCATGGCGATGCCGCTTTCCGCGAGAAAGCCGGTATTGGGGCGAACGCCTACGGAGAAGATCACCGCGCCGCAGGGCAGGTTTCCGCCGCTGGTACGCACGGATTCCACTTTCCCCTGGCCCAGAACGGCCTCCGCCTTTGTTCCGGTGAGAACGCGTACTCCTGCTTTTTGCAGATGCTTTTTTACATAGGCGGCCATTTCGGGGTCCAGCACGCCCGGCATCACCTGAGAGGTAAATTCCACCACCGTGGGGGAAATACCCTTTGCAAGCAGGTTTTCCGCCATTTCCAGGCCGATAAACCCGCCGCCTACCACCACGGCTTTTTTCACCTGATTTGCATCCAAATACTCCCGGATGGAAACGGCGTCCTCCGGCGTGCGCACCTGGAACACACCGGAAAGCTCCATGCCCTCTACAGGAGGCGTCACGGGTGAAGCGCCCACGGCAATGACCAGGGAGTCATATTCATATATCTCTGTTTCCCCGGTATGGAGATTTTTGGCCTCCACCTGCTTTTTTTCCGCATCCACCTTTACCGCTTCCCGGCCGGTAAGTACTTCTACCCCGGTGAGCTTTTCAAATTTCTGAGGAGTATTGACGATCAGCTCTCCCCTGTCTTCAATGGCCCCGCCCACATAGTAGGGCAGGCCGCATCCGGCGTAGGAAATATCCTCGCTTTTAGAAAGCAGCGTCACCTGCGCGGAGCGGTCCTCCCGCTTGAATTTCGCCGCCGCCTTCGTTCCCGCGGCAACACCGCCGATCACCAGCAGCTTCATAGAGTTTCCTTCCTTCCCGAACTCCAATTTTACGGAGTTTCTTTGAAAATATTATAAATCATACATCCGGCAGTGTCAATCAATTCCAGGTGGAAGGAAAGCTGTTTTTAAGGCAATACCGCACTAAGCCAGCAGGGCGCTCTTTGTGCGGTGCGGTGTTGTGTTGCCTTACATTTTGTCAAAAATATCCCCAGCTGCCATGCGCCGATGAGCAGGAGAAAAAGGCAGACCGATAGGGTGACCAGCCCCTTTCTTTGCTTCTGAAGGCCCAAAACGAAGGAAAGAATCGCGCCGGTCAGAAGGGCCAGAGAACCGGCGATGAAGCAGGTCATAAAAGAAGTGGATCGCTCCGTCATTCGCCCGCTTCTCCTTCCTCCCGATATTCCAGGAGATCTCCCGGCTGGCAGTGGAGCGCCCTGCACAATTTTGCCAGGGTGGAAACCTTCAGGGCCTTGGCCTTTCCGTTTTTCAAAACGGAGAGGTTTGCCATGGTGATGCCCACCTGCTCGGAAAGCTCTGTCACGCTCATTTTCCGCTTTGCCAGCATCACATCGATGTTAAAAATAATTTCGCCTTCCATATGCCCTCCTAAATCGTCAGGTCGTACTGCTCCTGCAGCGCATGCGCCCGCTTCACCAGGTCGGAAAGGCCGGAACACGCCACGGAAACGGCGGCTCCGGCAAAAGCCACCAGCAGGGCACACAGCACAATGCCGGGGTGATTCATATTGAGAAACAGATATACCACATTCGCTGCCAGGAAAAAGGCCGCGTCAAAAACCGCCAGCCGGGAGATCCACCGCAGCAGCTCCGCGGTTTCCACCGTGAAGGCCCGGTCTTTTCCGATATTGCAGGCAATTCTCCAGCCCAGAAGCAGGGCTGCATAACAGGGGATCGCCGTGACCCACAGCAGGATCAGCCAGGGATAATAGCAATAGGCGAATTCCGGCATACTATGGACGACAGAACGGCCAAACTGCGGGAAAAACCACCCGTACACCACAAACCCGCACAGGGCCATGCCGATCAGAACCAGCTTTAACCGAAGGGACAAAGTTTTCAGCTTCATAAAAAAACCTCCTTGCTGTTTTCTGACAGCATACCACAGTATTTCCGATTTGTCAATAATTATTTATCGTATTACAATAAATAATTATCTCAAAATCGATTTCCAGCCACTGTAAAAAAGTTTTCTCAAAGCGCTTCCTCTTTCCGCCGCCCTGTGCTATACTGAAGAAAAGAAACGACTGATACAAGGGAGGAATTTTGCATATGGCCGTAAAGGAAGAAGAAAAAATTTTCGCGGGGAAGCTCTTTTCCCCCGGCGACCCGGAGCTGGTGGCGATCAAGCTGAAAACCCACAATTTGAATGTGGATTTCAACTGCACCCATGAGGACGAATATGAGAAGCGGGACCGGATCCTTCATGAGATCATCGGGGAATTCGGCGAAGGCGGACGGATCCAGGGGCCCATTGCTTTCCATTATGGGACCCACACAAAAATCGGGAAAGGCTTTTTCGCAAACTTCAATTTCACCGTGCAGGACGACGCCCCTGTGACCATTGGCGACAACTGCAATTTCGGCCCCAATGTGACCATTGTGACCCCGGTCCACCCCATGCTGCCGGAAGAGCGGCGCGTCATGAAAAAGGAGGACGGGCAGCCCGGCCATTTGTGCTACGCAAAGCCTGTCGTCATCGGAAGCGACTGCTGGTTCGGCGCCAACGTGGTGGTTTGCCCCGGCGTGACCATTGGAGACGGCTGCGTGATCGGCGCGGGCAGTGTGGTGACAAGGGATATCCCTCCCAGGTCCTTCGCCGCCGGAAACCCCTGCCGGGTGATCCGGGAAATTACAGAAGCAGATTCCATGGTACATAAGCCGGAAATTTCCGGCGGCTGTACGCCCTATCCCACGGAAGAACTGAAATAGAACCGACGGCTTTCCGCACAAAAAACGACTCCCTTGGGGCGCCCTCCGTAAGGAAGGCGCCCCGGTTTTATTCGCCATTCGGCGAGTGATATTGCTTCGCAGTTTTATTGTGCTTTGCACAGTTATATTGCCTTACGGCAGTTGCGGAGCGAATAAAATAAAACTGAAATGCACCGTGTTTCAATAACACTTCCCGAAAAGGGAAATATCACTTCATACGAAGTATGAAATAAAACTTATGGAAGCACTGAATAAATCTGGTGTGCATATCGCGCAGTCAGATTTTTCGTCAGAGTGTACAGCTTGAGCGCAGCCAATCTGGCGATTGGCAAGCGAAATCTGTGCGCTATGACGGAAAAGATGCAAGCGAGATGCGCATCAAGCCGTTAGGCGTGATTTAATCAGTGCTTCCTTATGTCCTTGAATTTAGCAAGCATCAGATTTTGATACCCAAAATTCGCTTCCTATTTTTGAACAGAAAAAAAGGAAGCAGAAATCATAATTTCCACTTCCTTATGCAGCCCTGCCCTTATCGGGGAGCCGTTTTTTTGCGAAATTTCGCTTTTTATCCGTTTGCCTGCTGGGAGAACTTCTGCTTTACCTTCTGGATCTGCTGCTCCTGGGCCTGCTCGGTAGGATACCAGCCCTTCTGGGCCATGGTTTTATAGATCTCATCCTGCATACACAGGGAATCGTTCAGCGCGGTGCTGAAGGTCTGATGCACGTTTGCCGTGTTGGATTCGATCGTGCCGTGAAGGAACAGGTCGCACACGCCTTTTTCCGTCAACAGCAGGTTTTCCATAATATTTTTGTCATCCATGCCAAATTCCTTCCTTTCCTGATCGTTTGCCGCCTGGGATCACACCAGGCTGAAAAATTCGCCGAAGATCTTCTGGTGCTTTCCGTACATCTGCTGGGCCACCTGGCGAAGCTCCTGATCCTGCAGCTTCTGAACGGCCTCCTGGCACTGCGTCAGAAAGAATTTTTCATGACCCAGCGCGTCTTCGATATACAGCAATTCCTTTGGACTCATAGTCTTGTGCTCCTTTCCGGTAATCTTAGAACCTGTA
>JAETPP010000285.1 GCA_021771115.1 Bacillota bacterium
CTTTCCAGATCCTTTCTGAAATCTAACACTTCTGAAATAGTTTTGTCACGGCCATCCGCTCCCCCCGACGGCAAAAGGGGCTGCCATTTCGCGGCAGCCCCTTTAATTCTAACTATTATCCGCAGATACCCCTGCTATGCTCTCTGTAAATAAATGGAAAAACAGCTTCCGCATCCTTCCCGGGAATCTACCTTTACATAGCCCCGCTCTTTTTGCAGAATCATGCGGGTAAGATAAAGCCCTACCCCGTTTCCTTCCTCCTGGCGTGCATTTTTTCCACGGTAAAACCGGTCAAAAATCTGGGCCTGCTCCGACTCCAAAATCCCGGGGCCCATGTCCTCCACGGAAACGCGCACAAACATTTCATAAGCCCTCACACTCACGGTTACCACACTCCCCGCCGGCGAATACTTCACAGCATTATCAAGGAGATTGCCCATAGCCTCCAGTGTCCAGCGAAAATCAAAGACAGCCCGGATATCCCGTTTTTCACCGGCCAGCTCTATCGTGATTCCCTTTGCCCCGGCCCTGCCTTTTGCCAGCTTCACTGCCTGCAAGAGAAGCGGATACAGCGCTTCCTCCGTCGGAAAAAGCTCCACCATACCGCTCTCCAGGCGGGAAATCTTGATAAGCGCCTGCATGAGAAACTCCAGCTTCGTCGTCTGCATGCAAATCTGCTCGATATAGGGCACAGCCTGCGGATCCTGGCACTGTTCCCTCAAAAGCTGGGTGTACAAAAGAATGTTCGCCAACGGCGTTTTGGTCTGATGGGAGATATCAGTCACCAATTCCTTAATGGCACAGCGTTCCGCCTCCACCTTTTCCGAGGCCGCCTCTCTGGCTGTCAGATACTGCCGGAATTTGCTTTCCAGCCGGGAAAGCTCTGTCTCATCATAGTCCGTCTCCACAAAGGAACCGTTTATGGCAGCCTCCAGCATTGCATCCAACCGGGCAATGATCTTAGATCCCCTCCTCATAGCACGCCCCTCCCCGGATATTTTCGGGATCCCAGACATATCCCACCCCGTATACCGTACAGATGGGGCTGTCCGCCTCCCGGATCTCCAGTTTTTTGCGCAGGCGGCTGACGGTAACGGACAGTGCGTTTTCATCCACATATTCCACTGCGTCCGGCCAAATAAGATCGATCAGCTTATCTCGCGTCAGCGTCTGGCCGGGATGTGATACAAAGGCCCTCAGAAGCTTCTGTTCCGGAATGCTCAGGGAAATTTCCTGTCCACCCACGCGAAAATCAAGGGCCTCAAAGTCAAACCGGTAATTGCCTGTATCATAAACAAAGGCAGCTGATTTTACCGTGCGCCTGCGGATGTTTTCCACCCGGGCGCGCAAAGCCATCAGTCCAAAGGGCTTCACGATATAATCGTCCGCCCCCAGAGTCAGTCCCTTTACCTCATCCAGCTCCATATCGTTGGCCGTAATCACCAGCACAGGCACCTTCGACCTCCGGCGGATTTCTCTCAGGAAATCGAAGCCGCTGCCATCCGGGAAGTTAATATCCAGAAGTATCATATCCGGCTGCTCCCTCTCCGTCAGTTCCCGCGCCTCCGCCAGCGTATATGCCGATATAAAGGTGACATCATTC
>JAETPP010000286.1 GCA_021771115.1 Bacillota bacterium
AACGCCGGCCGGAGTCGGTATGATAAAAGCTGCGTCCGTCGGGAGAGAAGCCCATCCCGTTGGAGATTTTAAGATCCCTCATCAGCAGCCGCGGTTCCTTTCCCCGCTCAAAAAGATAGAGGCTTCCGTTTTCATTGGTCTCTGTTTTGGTTCCGGCAATCATACGGCCTTTGGGGTCGCAGATGGCGTCATTGAAACGCTCTCCCGGCAGCATCGGAACAGAAAAAAGGAGACGCCAGGGGGTATCCGGGTTTTGATAGGAGCAGGAAAATACGCCCCTTTCGGTGAATAAAATCAGATTTCCAAGGCGGTCGAAAAGGAAGGCGCCGATCTGGTACTCGCAGTCCAGAAGCATTCGACAAATGCCGGAATCCGGATTCCAGGCGTAGAGGAGTCCGTTTACAATATCTGTAAAGACAAATTCACCGGTTTCCCTGTGCCAGAGAGGGCCTTCGCCCAGGCTGCACAGGGGGAGACTTAAGGTTACCATTCCGTGACGCTGCCGTCATCCAGACGAAAGACAGGGTTTTTCCAGCTGTGGCCTTCCTTTGCCATGCAGCGGATCTGTTCTTCGTTGACTTCAATGCCAAGCCCCGGTTCTGTCAGAAGGTGGATGGAGCCGTCATGATTGTATTGGAATACACCGGGATCCTTGACGTAGCGGCCCATCTCAAACCCATCATTGTAGGCCATTCCCAGGCTCTGCTCCTGAAGGCAGGCGTTAATGGAGGTGAAATCCACTTGAAGACAGGAGGCGAAGGCAATCGGTCCCAGAGGACAATGGGGAGCCAGTGCCACATCGAAGGCTTCCGCCATGGAAGCAATTTTTTTCACCTCGGAGATTCCGCCGGCGTGGCTTAAATCCGGCTGAATAATATCCACATATCCCTTTGTCAGCATATTTTTAAAGCCCCATCTGGTGAAGCTGCGTTCCCCGGTGGCCAGCGGAATCTTTGTACAGCTGTGCAGCTCTGCAAAGGCTTCCTCATTTTCGATCAGGACCGGCTCCTCCACGAAAAGGATGTGGAAGGGCTCCAGCTCCTTTAACAGCGTCTTGGCGGTTGCCTTGTGGGCCCGGCCGTGGAAATCGATGGCGATTCCCAGCTGATCTCCTACCTGAGTCCGGATAGCCTGTACCTTTTCCAGAAGCAGGTTGATTTCTGTATTGTCATTGATCCAGCCCATCTTATTTGTGCCGAACATTTTTATGTGGTGAAAGCCGTGCTCCAGCTTGTCCTGGGCGGATGCGGCGGCTTCCTCTGGCGTTTCGGAGTCGATCCAGCTGTACACTTCCATTTTTTCCCGGACACGGCCGCCCAGGAGCTCATGGACCGGAACGGAAAGAGCCTTTCCCTTGATATCCCACAGAGCCTGATCGATTCCGGACAGGGCGCTGGTGAGTACCGGGCCGCCCCGGTAAAAGCCGCCCCGGTAAATCGTCTGCCAGATATCCTCGATAAAACGGGGATCCTGCCCCAGCAGATAGGGCTCCAGCTCGTGAATGCAGGCTTGGGTGGTTTCGGCGCGGCCCTCCACCACCGGTTCTCCCCAGCCGATGAGGCCGTCGTCTGTCTCTATGCGCAGCAGCAGCC
>JAETPP010000287.1 GCA_021771115.1 Bacillota bacterium
TTCGCAGCCCTTTCAGGGCTTACACTGTTATATCACATTGACAATAAGTATACAGCAAAAGTAGAAATCCCGCAAGAATATGCGGCCGTTCTTCCCGCCGCCGGAGTTGCGTTTCTTGTGGACGGATGGGAGTTCTATCCCGACCGTCTGCTCATGCCTGATGATTTTTCCATTGATATGCCAACGCCCCGTTATAACATATGGGCAGGGGAATATCCAAACCTTTCCTTATTCCACACAGACGGCAATCCCTATGGTACAGCCACTTACCGCCTCCGGTTAAAGGGAGAAGGCATGGCAGCCCTATACCTTCAGGAGCCGCTCTGCGCCGCCCGCGTCTTTGTAGACGGCCAAAATCTTGGCGGGCCGGGAGAAGTGGCGGATTACCGCCCGCTGATCCGGGACACCGTATATTCTTTTCCCGTAAACGGCGAAACGGAACTGATAATTCAGACAGCAAACTATTCCCACTATTACGGCGGCCTGTGGTTCCCGCCCGCAGTCGGAAATGCGGACAGTATCAGCCACCTGGTCGCCTCCCGTATGCTCTTCTACGGGTTTCTTTGCTTTTCCGCTCTGGCGCTGGCCCTGTTCTGCATGGTGCTGTGGTTGGGCAGAAAAGAACAGCGGGACCCTGCAGCGTTCTGGTTCGGACTGCTGTGCCTGACCTTTTCCCTGCGGATATGTTATCCTTTCTTTCGTTTATGGGGTGTTCCTTTTGTGAGCCCACTTTATGCCCTGGAAGACGGAGCCGCGCTCTGCGGAATCTACTGCGCAGTGCGTATTTCCCTATATTTATTTCTGCCGGATCAGGATGATGGAAAATGGAACCGGCTGATACAGGGAACTGCCTCCACGCTCTCCCTCGGCATGTGCGGCGCCGGAATCCTCGTTCCTCTTCTGGTGCTGCCTGCATTTCCCGGATTTCTGTTGTGGTATGGCCCTCTGATCTCCGGTTATAAGCTGTTTGCAGCTCTGTTTCTGATCTTTTCAGCCGCCTGCGGCTGCGTATTGGGAAAACCACACGCACGGCCAGCCCTTGCAGCTGTCACAGCAAATGGCGTATGCCTGCTTTTTGGCGCATTTACAGTAGGGCGGTTTGAGCCGGCGGCCGGCGGATGGCCGGAAGAATATGGGGTGTTCTGCATGGTGTTTGCCTTTACTGCACTGATGGTACGGCGCAGCCGGGCGATGGCAGCGGAAAATTTCCGTTTAACCGGACACCTGCAGGAAGAAGTGGAGGAAAAGACAAGACATTTGACAAAACTCCTCAAAGAACGCGGTCAGCTCATGGCGGAGTTAGGGCATGATATGAAATCCCCGCTCACCTCCCTGTCCAACATGGCGCAGATCATCCGCTTAAATGACATCATGCTGGATCAGGACGCAAGGGAGAAAATGCAGGGCATCGAGGAAAAATGCAGCATTCTCGCAGCCCGGCTTCAATCCATTCAGGAGCTGGCCGGCGAAACAGGTATGCTTGCGCATATGGAGCCGGTAACCCTAAATCAGTTCCTGGCCGATTTTTACCGCAGCAACCAGCCTGTAGTGGAGATGAGCGGCCCGGACTTCCTGTG
>JAETPP010000288.1 GCA_021771115.1 Bacillota bacterium
GGCCGCCACGGAATTGGCAAACCCGGTGATGGGAACCAGCGTGCCTGCACCGCCGAACTTGGCCAGCCTGGGATAAATATTCAGGCCGGTAAGCAATACGCTGAGGGCCACCAGGATCAGAGAACACCAGCTGCCCGCCAGCTCCTTATCCAGCCCCATGGATTTTCCGTAATTTAACAAAAACTGCCCCAGCACACAGATCAGCCCTCCCACCAAAAACGCCTTTGCCATATTTAAAAACAGATTGTGGGTGGGCGTCACCTGCTTCACATATTCATTGTACCGCTTATCCCGCTCCTGCTGCTTTTGATTGCTTTCACTGCCCATTTTGCCGCCTCCTGACCTCTTTGATCTTTTCCATTAGTATGGCAAAACTCCCGGGGGTTTATACCTTCAGGAACCTTTTTTCGAATCGGTCCGGTTCTCCAGAAATAGTTCACCTTTTTTCAACTTGTCTTAAGGTTTTTCACAATTCCTTTAGGAATTAAACACATTTTAAACACATTTCCCGGATATACTAAAGACATCTTAGCAAGGAGCTAAGATGGTTTCATAACTCACACTTCGTAGCTCCCACACGCTACGAAGTACTCCCTCAAAACATTTTAATTTTTTCTCTTTCCCGAAAAAGATCCGGCATAGCCGGATCTTTTTCCGTTCAGGAGAACAGCATCGCCTCCATAAAGGTGTTCTGAAATACCGTATCTGTGGACAGCTCTATCTCTCTGGCAGCCCCGGCCGCCATCTCCGCCTCCGCCATCTCCTCCGGATGAAGCAGCAGTCCTGCGGCTCCGCGAAGCGCACTGTTTCCCACCGCCTGTATTTTCCCTGAAAAGGCCGGCGGAAACATTCCGATGGCAATCGCTGTTTCGGCATCCAGATAATACCCAAATCCTCCGGCGATGTAAACCCGGTGAAGCTGCTGCTCCGTAAGGCCGGAGCGCTCCAGCAAAGCCTGAATCCCCGCCCTCACCGCCGCCTTTGCCAACTGAATTTCCCGGATATCCGCCTGCGTCAGACAGATCCGCTGCCCCTCCCGGCTCACGGCCACCGGATAACCGGTGTCAAACCAGTCCTCCCCGATTCTGCCGGTTTCATCAATGATTCCACCTTTCAGCAGCGCTTCCGTAAGCTCAAGGACTCCGGTTCCGCAGATTCCCACCGGCGGCTGGTTCTGAATCGTTTCCACCGTTAAAGCGCCCTGTTCAAAGTGCGCGCCGCTTATGGCCCCCGGAATGCTTCCGGTTCCCCAGCGGATATTTCCGCCTTCAAAGGCAGGGCCGGCCGCCACCGACACCGCCAGAAAGCCCTCCCGGTTTCCCAGTACCATCTCTCCGTTTGTCCCCAGGTCAATCAGCAGGCAGTTTTCCTTCTGCTTATACAGCTTTAGCGCATATAGCCCGGAGACAATATCCGCTCCCACAAAGGCGGAGATACCGGGCAAAATAAGAAGCTTTGCTTCCCGGGGCAGTTCGGGAAACAGCTTTGCCGCAGCCATCTGAATTTTCCCTGTATAGTAGGGCTGAAAGGGCACACACCCCAGGCCGTCGCAGGGATAGGCCAGAAGCAAATGAA
>JAETPP010000289.1 GCA_021771115.1 Bacillota bacterium
CCTGAAACATTTTCAGTGTGTCAAAAGCCCGGTCAAACAGCGTGATATTTCTCTTATCTACACAGGGGGCAAAGTGGATCACCCCTTTGGGGTAGTCTCCGCCAGTGCCGATCCAGCCCCGGACAAAATCGTCATAGCCTTTTGTGATCCCGGCGTCGGTCAGTTCGTTGGCATGGCTGGAAACCATTGTACTTGTAGCTGCATACTGATAGCCTAAGACCAATATGCCGGTTTTGGGGTTATACATAAAGCGCCGGTTATCAATCTGCTGTATATCAATTATCTGCCTCCTGGCATCAATCCGCATGAGCTCTTTTGTAATCGCTGTCTTTTCTATCCGCATCCCTCCCGTTTGTTTATTTGTCCGCAACTTAGACCCGTTTCGGGGCGTCAGAGTATTCTTATACAGCCGCCCCTCAAACTGGGGCCCGAAAGCCTTGAAAAGCAAGCCTCTTTTTGGTTAAGTTGCGGACATATTACCTTTAATTTTTTCTGCTCCGGCGCTTGCGTTCCCGCTCGGATTTCCGTCTGGCAAAGGCGCGGCAGGAATCCGAACAATAGGCCTGGCTGGTGGTGGGAAGATATGACCTGCCACAGACCGGGCATGTTTTCTGTTTCAGGGAAGTGTCCTCGCCGGTAATGGCAGATTCCAGCGCCGGGTCCACCGGCAGCACCGCCTCCTGAAAATACCGGCAGAAAGAGCCGGTCCACCATTTATGCAGCATGTAACAGGGACAGTCTAAGGGGAGGCAGAGCCTATCCTGATTGTCATGGTTGGCGCAAAGGTCTGTTACCAGCTTTCGGATCGCCGCCCGTTCCTGCCTGGTTAATTCCCGTGAGGGCGGCCCGTTCATTTCTTCCCGCCTTTCTTAGCCGGAAATTCCAGCTTGAAATTCACATATTTTCCGCCTGTATCATCCAGCAGCACCACAGCGTCATAGGTCTTTCCCGTCTTTTCGCTGTAAAGCCCGGACATGGAAACGCGGCCCTCTTTCAGAAGGGCCGCCGCCACGGATTTTGTTATGGATTTCTTCTTTCCGGAAAAGAATTTATTGTCTTTCCACAGCGCAAAGGCACAGTCCCGGTTATCACAAAAGAATCCTTTTTTGTCCTCATATACGGTTCCGCCGCATCGGGGGCAGGCGCCGACAGCCTCACCTCCGTTTCTTTTTGCATCCGGGAACAGACCGGAAAAGCGTTTCTCCGGGGCGGTATGCTCCTTTACCAGCGTCCGGCTCATATCCGCAATCTGTTCCATAAAGGACTCTGCGGCCAGCTCGCCGCGCTCCACCTGTTTCAGCATGGATTCCCATTCTGCGGTGAGCGTAGGCGATTTGATATTGTCCGGCAGCACCAGAATCAGGTTCGCACCTTTTTCCGTTGGAATAAGCTGCTTTTTTTTCCGATCCACAAATCCGGCAGAGACCAGTTTTTCCAGTGTAGCCGCACGGGTGGCCGGGGTGCCTAATCCTTTACGCTCGGTATCCTCCGGCATATCCCCGGCTCCGGCGGTCTCCATTGCTGCCAGAAGGGAATCCTCCGTATAGTGTTTCGGCGGGGAGGTTCT
>JAETPP010000053.1 GCA_021771115.1 Bacillota bacterium
GGCGGCAGCGCCATTGATGAGTACATCGCCACCCAAATCCTCATCTGGCTGATTGCCCATGGGCAGTTGGGGACCGGGTACGAAACGCAGATCGTCAATGAATTCACCGTCAACAGTCCCGCCGCGAAGCCCATCTTCTACCAGCTTCGGGAGAACGTCGTGAATTACCACACCATCCCGTCCTTTGCCACCGATGATCCCAGCGCGGTTGGGGCATATACCCACGACCTCAAATATAACGAGGGCAATGGAAAAAACGAAACCACGCTGGTGGATGAGAACAATGTGCTGGGAAATTTCGCGGTCAGCTATCCGGGTGTGGATTTTTCCGTCAGCGGAAATGAACTGCACGTTTCCACCTCCGAAACCGAATTCGGAACCATTACCGCCGAAAAGCGGCTGCCCTCTTCTGTTCCCGGCGTCGTAACGGGCGGTACCAAATACTGGCTGCGGGACGAGTACCAGAACGTGGTCACCTTCGATGTAGAAGGTTCCGCAGAACCGGTGAAATGCTACTTCTCCCTTGAAATCAAGGCGGGTACCCTGCAGCTTGTGAAAACCTCCGAAGATGGGGAGGTCTCCGGCATTCCTTTCCACATCTCCGGCAACGGTGTTGAAAAGGATGTGGTGACAGGGCCGGAGGGGATCATTCGCGTGGATAACCTCCAAGCCGGAAATTACACCGTAACCGAAAAGGCCCCGGACAAATACGTCCAGCCCGAATCCCAGCAGGTGACCATCTACCCCGGACAGACCTCCAGCGTGAACTTTTCCAATATCCTGAAGAAATTTACCGTGGACATGGAAAAGGTGGACTCTGCCACCGGAGAAGCACAGGGGGATTCCACCTTGGATGGTGCTGTATACGGACTGTTCAAAGGCGAAACCCTGCTGGATACCTATACCACAGCGAACGGGGGCAAATTCACCACCAAGGAATACCCCTGCGGCCCGGATTACAGCATCCGTGAAATCTCCCCCAGCGAGGGGTACCTGCTGGACGAAACTGTCTATCCGGTAGGCGCAGAACCTGGCAATTTCACCTTGGAAAACAACAGCATTCCCATGACCGCCACAGAGGACGTCATTCTCGGCAGCATCGCCATCACCAAGCATACCGACCAGCCCGCCATCCCGGATCTGAAAGAACCCGCTCCACAGTCGGATGCGCCTGCTGAGGAAAGCAATCCCCCAGAGAGCGTCCCTGCTGAAGATGTCCCGGTGGAAGAACCGGCAGAAAGTAATTCTGTCGAGGAAGCGCCCGCCTCCAGTTCTTCGGAAACCCCGGAATCCACCCCTGTGCCGGAAGAGGAAGCTGCTTCCTCCAGCCAGCCGCAGCCTGCCCCAAGCGTATCATCTGTGCCGGAAATCATTCCTGCAGCTGCCAGCCTTGCCTCCAATGCATCAATTCTTCCTCTGTCCACCACGTCCTCCAACGACGAAGTGCAGATTGAGCAGCCGGAGGAAGGGGCCGAGTTTCAAGTTTACCTTGCCAGCGCTGGAAGCTATGAGAACGCCAAGGAATCGGAACGGGATCTCCTGATTACCGATTCCCATGGTTTCGCCAAGTCGAAATCCATGCCTTACGGCCTGTATGTGGTGCATCAAACCAAGGGGGCCGCGGGGCAGAAATTTGTCCCTGACTTCTCCGTGTTCATTTCCGAGCACGGTAAAACCTATTATTTCATTCTCAATAACCCCACCTTTACCTCCCTCATCCGGTTTGAGAAAAAGGATCTGGAAAGTGGGAAAATTATCCCACTGGCCGGAACAGCCGTCAAAATCAAAAATGCCGATACCGGCGAATGGGTGGTACAGCATTTAAACTATCCCAGCCCCATCGATATCGACACCTTCGTGACGGATTCCACAGGCACCCTCATGCTGCCACAGCCGCTTCCCTTTGGAAATTACGAACTTTTTGAACAGCAGAGTCCATGGGGATATGTGTTCGACGGAGAACCAGTGCCCTTTGTGGTAGATGGAACGCAGGACGTCGTCACCGTTGAAAAATACAATATCCCGCAAAAGGGAACGATTACGGTTTCCAAAGAGGGAGAAGTGTTCAGCCACGTAGCAGAATCAGGCGGGATGTACCAGCCTCAATATGAGGTGCAGGGCCAGCCGGGCGCTGTTTACGATATCACCGCTCTGGAGGATATCGTCACCCCGGATGGCACCGTTCACCTGAAAGCTGGTGAACTGGTCACCACCCTCACCACAGGGAGCGATGGGATCGCCACTTCGGAGCCGTTGTATCTGGGCCGCTATCAGATTTTGGAGCGCACCGCGCCGGATGGCATGGTGGTTGACCCGGAACCCGAGGAAGTCACCTTGTCCTACGCCGGGCAGGAAGTGGAAATTACCTCCGCCAGCGTTGGTTTTGTCAATGAGCGCCAGAAAGTGGAGATTTCCCTCAAGAAGCTGCTGGAACAGGACGAAACCTTCTCCATCGGCATGAATGAGGAATGGAAAAACATTACCTTCGGGCTGTTTGCCGCAGAACAACTGACCGCCTCCGACGGCACCTCCATCCCGGCAGACGGGCTGATGGAAACCATCGGCATCGATGAAAATGGCAATGCCGTATTTAAAACAGATGTACCCTGTGGGGCTTCCCTGTATGTAAAGGAAATCGGCACCGACGATCACTACATTTTGAGCGACAAAAAATACCCGGTGGTGTTTGAATATGGCGGTCAGGATGTGACCAAGGTGCAGATTCAGGTCAACAATGGAGAAGCCATTGAAAACACCTTAAAGCGCGGCAAGGTATCCGGCTGGAAGGTGGATCAGGATGGATTTGAACTGGCAGGCGCGAAAATCGGCCTGTTCTGCTTTGACGAAACCGAGTTTACCGAAGAAACTGCGTTTTTGGTTACCGAAAGCAATCCCATCGGATACTTTGAATTTGACAAGGTACCCGTTGGGAATTGGCTGGTTCGGGAAATCGCACCTCCGGCAGCCTTCGTTTTGACGGAAGAAACCTTCCCGGTGGAGATCACCGAAGATGGGCAGACCATTGAAATCACCATCGAAAACCAGATCATCAAGGGTACCGCTGAAACCACCAAGGTAGACGCCGATTTTCCGGACCACAAGCTGTCCGGGGCGGTTTTTGAGGTTTACACCGACGTGGACAAAAACGGGGAATTCGACGCGGATATCGACAAGTTGGCGGGAGAAATGGCCGAAACCGAACCGGGCCTCTACCAGATGAAGGACCTCGTGTATGGAAATTACTTCCTGCATGAAAAGGGAAGCCCGGAATTTTTCCAGCGTGATGAAAATTATTACCCCTTCTCCATCACCGAAAATGAAGCGATTGTACGAATCGAAACCGAAGCTGGCGTAGGTTTCCTCAACCATGCACAGACCGGTTCCCTAAAGGTAGTAAAGACAGCCGACGATGACAAGATTGAAGGGCGCGCCTTCAAAATCAGCGGCACCGACTTCATGGGCAACCCCTATGAGCAGGAATTCCAGACCGATGTAAAGGGAGAAATCCATGTCACCCTCCGAGTGGGTGAATACACCGTATCCGAAGTGGCTGGAGAGGATGCCGAAAAGTACATCCTGCCGGATGACCAGACCATAGAAATCAAGGCGGGAGAGACCACCGTGGTGGAGATGCACAATAAGCTCACACCTCCTACGCCGAAAGTCCCGCAGACTGGGGACGATTCATCCTTAGCACTACCCTTGGGGATGGCGCTTCTCTCGGCAGGGAGCTTTGCTGCACTGATGATCATAAGAAAACACCGCAGCAAACAACATATTGAAAAATAAGGGAAGGAGAAAACACCTATGGAACCAAAAGCCATTATTTTGATTTGTTTATGCGCTGTCATTTTAGGCGGCCTTGTGTTCCTGCATATCCGTAACCGCAGGAAGAAATAGCCCCGCCGAAAGTTTTCAATATGGACGCTTCTTGGAAAAAAAACCATATCCTCTTATGGCGCAGGGGGTTCCGATATACTGTGGTTGCCTGAAAGGGCAAATACACAGATAAAGGGGAACACTTATGAAATCTGAAGAAAAAGCGCAATGCATTGTCAATGTAGCAAGAGATCAGTACAACCTGTGCGGCATGGAAGGAAAACCAATTGCCGTCCTGCTGCTAAAGGCCCTATCGGCCCTGCGGCTGCATCGGGATCATACATCTCCTGACGAAATGCGGAAAGCCTACCGGCAGGTCAGGCAGGAAGAAGCGGATACGCTGGCTGGAAAGCCATTTGTCCTGACTGCCCAGCCCACAAAAGAAGAACAGAAAAAGGTTCTGCTCTGGATGCAGGCGCCCGCCAAGAAAAATCAGCTGTCCCGAAAGGATAAGCGGCAGATCGGCAGGGCGGTCAGGTTCTTAAAGGACTACTGGTCATAAGGCAAAAAGAATCATTCAACCGGGCGGGGGCCACAGGGTACCCGCCCATATTTTTTTGTTGCACGGGAGGGATCGATTGAAAAAAGCCGGACTTTTGGATGTGATAGCCAAACAGCATCGCACCTATATCTCCAACCTGCGCCTGCAGCCGGAGCTTAAATGGGCGGCCCTTGGGGATTTATACCGCCTGCAAGATAAGGAGAGATACCCCTTAAAGGAATGGGAAGAAGCCGTGTCCTATCTCTTAGGCTGCGAGGTGCATTTTAACAGTTACGAAGAGATCGGGAAAAGCCTCAAGCCCTTTTCCCTGCAAGTGAGGTGAGAGAATGAAAATAGTGATTGCAAATCCGAACCAGTACGCCAAAGTTATAGAAACAGAAGATGTAGAAAAAGCCATTGCCAAGGCTATTGGCGGCGGCGTTTTTGACCGTGCGCCCTTCCCAATGGACAGGGATGTATCTATCGTGATGGGAGCTATGCACCAGCAGCTGAAGCTGGCCCCTAACCGGCTGATCGATACCACAGAAAAACCGTTCCCGGTATTCGGCCCCTTTGTGCTTTGTCAAAAAGAGGATGGAAAATATGTCGGGTTGACGGATGAACAAGCAGAAAAGTTCGAAAAGAAATATCATCTGCCGGAGGAATGCATGGTCAACCCTGTTCTGAAAATTATCATGTGGGAGCCATACGACCCTGCAGAAAGACTTCAACAACCAGAGAAAAAAGTGCCCAAGAAATCCAAAGGGCAGGAACGATAAAGAAGGAGAATGCCATGAATCAATTCTATACCGCCGAATCGGTAACGGAAGGGCATCCGGATAAGCTGTGCGACCTCATAGCCGACAGTGTGCTGGACGAATGCCTTTCCCACGACGCCCTCTCCCGTGTGGCCTGCGAAGTGCTGGCCACCAGAGGGCAGATCATCGTGGCTGGAGAAATTACCAGCCTGTTTGAGCCGCAAATCCCTGCCATCGCCCGTTCTGTTCTTCAAAAGGTAGGGTATGATCCGGCACGATACGCCATAGAGTGCCTCGTCCATAAGCAAAGCCCGGATATTGCCGCCGGGGTGGACTGTTCGTTAGAGCAGCGAAGAAATATAGATGGGAGCAGTCCCTCTCTGCAGCTCGGCGCTGGCGATCAGGGCGTGATGGTGGGCTACGCCTGTTCGGAAACCCCGCAAATGATGCCTCTTCCGGTGGTTTTGGCCCACCACCTCACCAGCGCTCTCACCGCAGCCCGAAAAACCGGGGTTATCCAAGGATTAAGACCGGACGGGAAAGCGCAGGTCACCGTGGAGTACGATGAGGATGAAAAACCTCTGCGGCTGGATACGGTTGTCCTTTCGGCCCAGCACAACCCGGAGAAACCCATGGACGAACTCTGCTGGGAACTCACCGACAAGGTGCTGGCCCCGGCGCTGCAGGCCCTGCCGCCGGATGAGGATACGAAAATCCTTTTGAACACTTCCGGGCGGTTTGTTCTGGGCGGCCCGGAAGCCGACACCGGCCTCACCGGGCGAAAGCTCATGGTGGACAGCTATGGCACGTTCGCTCCCCACGGCGGGGGCGCTTTTTCAGGGAAAGACCCCACAAAAATGGATCGTTCCGGCGCATACATGGCCCGATACATCGCCAAAAACCTTGTGGCGGCAGGGCTGTGCGAAAAATGCCAAGTCACCCTTGCCTATGCCATCGGCAAAGCCGAGCCGGTCATGGTAGAGGTGGATACCTTCGGCACCGGCACAGTCTGTGCCGACGATTGTCTGGCGGAGGCGGCGCGCTTTGTGTTCGGCTTAACGCCTGCGGAGATCATCTCAGAACTGAACCTTTTAACGCCAAGATACACACAGACAGCCCGCCTATGGGCATTTCGGCAGATTGGAGTTCCCATGGGAGCGCACCGATCAGGCCAAAATCCTGCGGGCGGCTGTCATTTAACAGGAAAGGAGACTCCCCATGCCCGGAGTAAGTGAAGAACAAATCATCGCCGCCCGACAAATGACTGCCATTGAATTTTTGCAGCGGTACCGCCCCGGAGAACTGGTCAAAGCCGAAAGCCGGGGTGAATTTCAGCTGAGAGCGCACGACAGCTTTAAAATCAACGAAGAAACCAGCTTCTGGCATTGGAAAAGCCGGGATATCGGCGGCAAATCCGCCCTCGACTATCTCATTAAGGTGGAAGGGGTAAAGTTTGTGGATGCGGTGCTGGCCCTGTGCGAAGAAAGCCCCGGCTATATTCCGCCCCCTTCCCAGCCGGAGCAGGAAAAAGAATTCGCCCTGCCTCCGGCAGCGGAAAATAACCGCAGGGTGTTTGCCTACCTGATGAAGCGCGGGATCAGCCGCAAGGTCATTGAAGCCTGCGTCCGGGCCGGGATACTCTATGAAAGCGCCGATTACCACAATGCCGTGTTCGTTGGAAAAGACGAAGCCGGTACTGCCCGGTATGCGTTCCTGCGGGGTACTTGCACCAAAGGAAAACCCTTCAAGGCAGAGATGTCCGGCAGCGAAAAAGCATACTGCTTCTGCCTTCCACCCGAGGGAAAAACCAACCGGCTGGCGGTTTATGAAGCGGCCATCGAAATCCTTGCCCATTTGACGCTGGAAGGGACTTCGGATAAATGGCGGCTGTCCCTTGGCGGGATCTACGCCCCCAAGGAAGGACAAGAAACGCAGTCCTTTTCTTTTAAAAAGCCGCCCGCACTGGAAACATTTCTGGGGCGGCACCCAGAAATTGAGGAAATCGAAATCTGCACCAATAACGATTTTGCCGGACGATGGGCAGCCGAACATTTGGCAAAAGCCTATCAGGGCAAATACCGCATAGTGAAGAACCTGCCGGAAAAAGAGGGCTGCGATTATGCCGACCTGACAAAAGAACGATATGAGAAACAGGCCGCCCGCCAGAGGGCGGCCTGCTCTCGTTAGAAAGGAGATTGGAACATCGACGAGAAAGAAATCACGCTGAAACTCTATTCCCCACTGACCGGGGATTTTTACAAAAACGACGTGGACGAATATGGCTGGAACAACGGCGTGGCCGATTACCCCACGCTGTTTTCAGGCGTCGACATGGCCTACTACGAGGAAAGTATTCAGAAAGCGGTAAAGCAGCGCAGCAGCGACGATGACGGCTGGAATTTAATGCCCTACTTTGACGAGGATCGAAATCCCAGCGTCAAGAAAAAGGTACTGAGCGCCATCCCCTCGGTGGAAATCCGGGATGGGGAACTCATGGGCTGTACCACGGTAAAGCTGAAGGAGTCTCTCACAGAAGCAGAAATGCAGGATCTTCAAGATTATCTCAAGGGCCAGTTTTTCGATGGCTGGGGTGAGGGATCCGAGCAGCAGGAAATCCAGACCGGCGATGGCGTGCTGTATGTTCATTTTGCAGAAGAACCCTTTGATTTTACAGTAGAACAGGTGCAGGGCACAGAAACTTCCAAAGAACAGCCTGTTCCCAAACGGCCGAAAATGAAGCTGGTGGGACAGGATGGAAATATCTTCGCTATTCTCGGCAGGGCATCCCGGCTGCTGAAAGAAAATGGACAGCCGCAACAGGCCAAAGAGATGTGCAGCCGTGTCTACCAGTCCGGGAATTATTACAAAGCGCTGAACATCATCAGCGAATATGTGGAAACAGAATTGTCGGAAAAATCCCCTGCAAAAACCAAAAAGGAACGAGGTGTAGCAAGATAATTAGAAAGTATGAGATTACCAATATCGCCCATCCACAGTACCCATGGCTGCATCGCATTCGAGCTCTTCGAGACATCCGAGAAGACGTTCATGTTGGTGACCTTGGCGGTTTTGTGCAGTCAGAAGAAAATTTGAGTCAGGATGGGCAAAGCTGGGTTGCAGACAATGCGGTCGCAGCAGAAGAAGCATATATACACGGAGATGCCATCCTGTGGGATTATTCCTGTGCCCGTGGCTGCGCCTCTATCTCCGGCCCCAGCAGAATTGGCGGAAATGCCATCGTAGAGGACTATGCCATCATTGCTGCCGGTTATGTCCATGGCGACGTCCATATCTCGGGGAACGCCAAACTTTTTGCAAACGCTGTAACCGGCGGTATCCCCACTGTTATGGAGAAAGCTTCTGTTTATGGCGAGCTCGGCGGAGAAATTGAAGTTCGTGAAAACGCAGTTATCCTCCCCGGCATGATAATGGACAACCCCACCAGCGCTGTGATTCACATCGGCCCATACGATATTGTCATTGAGAGCAAATTCAAGCGTAAGTCGTCCCTTCTCACTCCGCCGCCTGGTTTCCAGCTCAAGCAGCGGATTACCATGAAGAAGCACCATCGTGGAGAAGAACGATAACCAAACAAGGAAAGGAAGATGTCTCTGAACGAAACGAAAGAACTGTCTCAAATTGTTGATGAAACCATTCTGCCCATGGAACACAGCGGCGGGGATGGCTGGAGCATCCTGCATGGGGACACCCTGCAGATCATCCGGGCATTCAAGCCGCAGGTGTTCGACGCCCTCATCACCGATCCGCCCTATGCTTCGGGCGGCTGGAAGCCAAGTGAGAAAAACCGCACCACCAACCAGAAGTACAGCAGCATGGACCCGAAGAACGCCCTGCCGGATTTTGACGGGGATAACCGGGACCAGCGAAGCTGGACCAGATGGATGGCGGAATGGCTTTCTGACGCCCGGAAAGCCTGCAGGCCGGGAGCGCCGGTCTGCCTGTTCATCGACTGGCGGCAGTATCCGTCTATCACCGACGCTCTCCAATGGGCGGGATGGATCTGGCGCGGTTCGGTGGTTTGGGACAAGATGACTTCCCGTCCGCAAAAAGGCCGTTTCCGCCAGCAGAGCGAATATGTGGTGTGGGGCAGCAACGGCCCCATGCCGGTGAACCGCCCTGTGGGATGCCTACCGGGAGTATTTCGCTATGCCAATCCGCAGAATCGTATCCATGTCACCGAGAAACCCCTGCAGCTTATGCGGGATTTGGTGAAGATCTGCGTGCCGGGCGGGCGCATCCTCGATCCCTTCTGCGGGGCCGGGACCACCGTTCTCGCCGCCAAGCTGGAAGGATATGAAGCTGTGGGCATTGAGGTCACCGACGCCTACTACAAATTGGGTTCCGACCGGGTGCGCTTTGCTTTGAAAGCCCATACCGAAGCGGAAGAAACCGCCAGATAATCCGTTGGTTGTCCATGTGGATGACCAACAGAAAACCAAACGGCAGGCTGGACGTCCACGTGGACAACCAACCTGCTGCTGCCATTTTATCAGAGATATATAAAGGAAAGGAAACTCATCATGGAAAAAGCATTTGCCTACATCTGCGCCGCCTCTGATGCCGCGCCCCGCCTGCTCAAACGCTACTGCCGCAAGGTTTATGAGCTGGGATATGTCCCCATCTGTCCGAAACTGAGTGAAGCGCAGTACCTCCAGCCGGACAATGCCGATGAAAAGAGGGATTTCCACAGCATCGCCCGTCAGAAGCTGGGCCGGTGCCGTATGCTGGTGGTATGCGGGAATGAGATCAGCCACAGTATGTCTGCTGAAATTGGAGCCGCTGAAAAGCGAAATCTCATCTGCACCACCCTTGACGGCCTTGCCAAAATCAAGGAAGCGGATGAGAACGGCGGCCTCTGATTCAGCGGCGTTTTTTCTTTTCCAGCCGGTGACTGGTTTTGCAAGCATAGCGTTTGGATATCCAAACGCATCTTGGGGAGCACCCCAAACCCCCGCTGAACTGCACCGGCTGATTTTGTTCAAGAAATGAGAGGTGAAGATACTGAAAGAAAAGCAATATGCCGCGTTCGCGGCATACGCCAAAACACTGGACAGCCTGCGCCGGAACGAGGTAAGCTACGTCCCCGGCGTTTTTGAGGTGGCGAAGGTCATCATTTTAAGCAAAGAGGATTTTGAAAAGCTCTCGGAGGACGTTTCCCCGGAATACCCCTTCCTCAAGGATAACCGGAAACTCATGAGCGCCGATCCGGGCGGCCTGTTCCGATGCCTCATGGTACGTGCCGAAGGGGAAAAAGGAAATATGCTGATTGCCCAAAGGAAGGACACCCTGTATCTTGGCTACGGCAGGGATTACCGCAGCGTCGATCTGCAGGGCGTGCCGGTAGAACACATTGCCTTGGAGGAACCGAAAGCCTATCAGGAGCACGCTGTATTCTATCACCGGCCCAGCCATATCAGCGACCTCAATGGGCAGAACCCACTGCGGCCTGTGCCGGAGCGACAAACCCGTTTTCAGGTGGAACAGGTGGTTGTTCTATGCGATGAGCAGTTCCGGCAGTTTCAGGAAAACGGCCTTAAGGAAGATCAGATTTTCCTGTTCGATTACAGCGACAAGATGTGGTTTGACCCCGGCAGTTTCTGCTGGCACTGTGTGCTGGTCAAGGGCGAAAACAGCAGGGATGGTATTCTTGTAGATGCGGAAGGGTATTCCTACGCCCGGTATGCGGCATTCGCACCGGATTGCGGAAAGCTGCGCCTGCAGGATATCCCTGTCCATTACGAATACCCTGCCAGAGCGCCGGAGCAGAAAAAATCTCGTCACCGGAGGAATGCCAGATGAATCCAACTGAAAAAATCAACATCATCCACATCCCCCATGAAAACACTCCGGTAAAGCTTGAGTTTGAGTTCCTCGCTATGACTGTTCCATACCGGGAATTATACAGCCAATCCTTTCCAGAGTACATCCAAAAAATAGAGGACGTTCTGACTTATGATAAAAAACAGAACCTGTCCCACGGTGTGCTGGTGCGGCGCTTTCCGAGTCAGGAAGGCATGGTAGTTTACCGAAATAAGGTCAAGCAACTGACGAAATGGCAGGTGCAGGATATTTCCAAGCTGGGGCTTGTATTCGGGAGAGAGCATCTGCCCATTCAGGTTATACCCGCGCCAAGCAGAAAGCGTGGCAGGCCCCGGCGAGACGATGGGGAACGCTGAAAAGGAGTCTATATGAGAAAACGAAACCACATCATCCCTCTTCACCTGAATAAAAAGGAACTGGCGCATCTGGAAGCGCAGGTGAAACTGAGTGGCCTTCCCCGTGAGGAATTTCTCCGCACCCTCATCATGGGGGCGGAACTGCGGGCAAGGCCCTGCGACCACCATGCGGATCTGCTCCACAAGGTAGCTGGACTCTGCAATAACGCCAATCAGCTTGCCAAGGTCGCCAATACCTACGGCGAAGCCAGCCAGCAGAGCGTCGAAGAAATGACCAATCTGGCCCGTCAGGTTTGGGAAGAAGTAAAGGAGAATTGGTAGCCAACCTGCGGTTGGATGCAATTCGCGTACACAGCCAAACCTTGAACCGGACTAAACTGCCCGCGCTTAAAACTCAGAAAGGAGAAAAGCACCATCGCGTATACCAGCATTATCCCCGTCCACCGCCTCGACAACGCCATCGACTATACCCTCGATGAGAAAAAGTGTTCCCGCAGGGAAAACGAGGAATCACTGGAGGGGGAAATCGATAAGGCCCTCAACAAAAACAAAACCGAGCAGGACCTGTTTCAATCCGCCCTCGGCTGTACCTGTGAAACCGCCTTCGAGGATATGTGCCGTGTCAAAGAAATGTGGCACAAGGAGAAAGGCGTGCAGGGCTTCCATCTGGTGCAAAGCTTTGCCGCTGGGGAGGTTTCCCCGGAACTGGCCCATCAAATCGGGCTGGAATTTGCGGATCGGCTGCTCGGCGGGGAATTTCAGGCGGTGGTCAGCACCCATCTCAATACCAAATGCATCCACAACCACATTGTGTGGAATTCCGTCTCCGTGAAAACCGGCAGGAAATACCGCAGCAATGAAAGAACCTATGTCACCGAGGTGCGGCAGATTTCCGATGAACTGTGCAGAAAGCATGGCCTCTCCGTTATCCATACGGAGAAATCGGAACGAATTGCCCGCCCCTATGCCCAGTGGCTGGCCGAGCAGAACGGAGCGCCCACATGGAAAACGCCCATCCAGCAGGATCTCAATGCGGCAGTTTCCGCTTCTCTCACATGGAAGCAGTTCCTGCGCGCTTTGGAGCAGAAGGGCTATGCCTTTCGGTTTGACCGCAAATACCCCACGCTGATTCTGCCGGGCAGTGGGCGCACCGTCCGGTTTAAAACCTTGGGAAAACAGTACACCCCGGAGGCCATCCAGCGCCGCATCCTTTATCCTAAGCCTCCTCACCGGGCTGGGAAAGAACAGCCCCCGGCCAACCGCTTCCTTCTCCTTCTTGGGGAAACACAGCCCCACAGGCTTTCCGGCCTGCGGGCGCTCTATTTTTCCTACCTATACAAGATGGGGGCGCTGCCCAAGAAACCCCGGTACCCAAGCTATGCTGTGCGGGGGGATATCCGCAGGCTGGATCAGCGGATCGAGCAGGCGGAATTCATCTTCCAGAACAAAATCGAGGACCGGGGCCAGCTTACCACCCTTCGGCAGAAAACAGAAGATGAAATCGCTGTGCTGATAAAGCAGCGCCAGAAGCTCTACCGCTACGAACCCGGTTCCCAGCAGATCGGCCTCCTCACAGAGCAGCTCAAAAAGCTGCGCCATACCGCCAAGCTGTGCCGGAATATTGAAACCCACTCCATTGAGATGGAACAACGCCTGCAGGCAGCACAGCGGGAAGAACAGCGGCGCAAGGACAAGCAAGTACAGGAACAAAAGAAAAAACAATCCCGGAATCGGGAAAATCCGAAAAGGAGATGATTGTTTGAACCAACGGCCTACAAGGGAACAGGTTGAATTCCTGCGGCGGCAGTACCCTGCCGGAACCCGCATCACCCTGCATTCCATGGACGATCCGCAGGCCCCACCGCCCGGTACCAAGGGCACGGTTTCCTATGTGGACGATATGGGGCAGCTTGGAGTGAAATGGGATACCGGTTCCAGCCTGTCTCTCATCCCCGGCGAGGATTCCTTCTCTAAGGAAGCCGCGACGGAAAAAAAGAAAAGCAGAAATTCCTACGAAGCTCGCTAATAGCAACCCTTTCCCCTCGCGGGCGCAAAATATAAATTAAAGTTGAGCTCAGGGCGCGAAGTGCGTCCATGCTCAGCATGGAGGTGAATTGATTGAACTACGGAAGCGATCCAGCCGACCAGATTGTCCGATTTACCCTTGAGGGCACAGAAATGGCCCTCAAGCTGTCGGGCATGGCGGCAAAAAACTTTGCGCTGTTTGTCTATGCCGTACTGAAGGATCAGAAGAAAACCCACGGTAAGACAAGGCTTGTGCGGATGCTCAAGGAACAGCGCCCGTTCAAATTCTTTAATGTCCCCACCGAAAACATGAAGGAGTTTGCAAAGGAAGCCAAGGTACACGGCCTTTTGTATGTTCCCATCCGAAACAAGAAAAAGGCTGACCGCATCGAAGTGGTGGTGTTCGCGGACGACGCCTCTAAGATCCAGCGCATTTTCGACAATCTCGGCCTTGACGCGGTCAAAGCGCAGACAGGCGAAGCCACTATTGAGAAAGTGCAGGAACAGGAAAAGCAAGCTCCCACAGCTCCCAGCAAGACGGAAACCGTCAAAACCGAGCAGGGCGAAGTGGAATTTGAGGTGGGCGGCTTTGAGGACGATTTCAATATCGGCCCCGCCCAGCAGGACGCCGCCGCAAATTTTACTTCTGGCCGGGAGAAGGAAGCCGGGGAACCGGCGGAAAAGAGTCCGTCCGCGCCTTCCTCGCCCAGCAAAAGCTCTTCGCCCGGCTTAACAGGCCATAAAGAGCCGGAACAAAAGCCCTCGGTGAAAAAGCAGCTGCAGGAGATCCGGCAGGAGCAGGCGGAGAAGAAAGCAGAAAAATCCAAGCAGCAGGAGCGCCAGCACCCCGCCCCCGGCCATGCCAAACAGAAGAAAAAGAAAAAACAGAAAGGCAGGTAATGCAATATCGACTTATCCAGTTTCATCGGAAAGAAACAGGAACCGCAGCCCCAGCAGGAACAGCCCCAGCTGTCCAAGGAAGAATACGCCGCCATGAAGCAGGCTGAGCGTGAGGAAGTCTGGTCGAGAGTCAACGCGCAGGCCGATTCCGTGTTCAAGGATGACGAATCCATGAAAGGCTTTCTCAACTTCATGGCGAACTGCACCCCGCAGAGCACCCGGAACCTTCTCATTCTTTACGAACAGAACCCTGAAATCACCCACCCCCGTACCTTTGATAAATGGAAGGAAGCCGGACGCTCCATCCGTTCCGGTGAAAAGGGGTACACCTTCTTTGCCGAACAGGAGTATGAAAAAGACGGCATCAAGGCGAACGGCTATACCATTACCAAAGCCTATGACATCTCCCAAACCAGAGGTCCCCAGCCTCTGCCCCCGCAGAAGCATCTGCCGGAGGAAATCATTGCCGCCATGGTGGAGCAAAGCCCGGTACAGCTTGCCATTTCCGACCAGCTTCCCCAAGGGGTACAGGCGCAGTATGTTCCCAAGCAGCGCACTATTTTTGTCCGCAACGGGATGGATGAAACTGCCACCATCTGCGCCATTGCCAGAGAGCAGGCCCACGCCAGCTTCGATGCGGTGGGCAGCGGCTATTACCGGCAGGCGTATGCGGCACAAGCCTACTGCGCGGCCTATGTAGCGGCGCAGAAATTCGGACTTGACGCCTCGGTGTTTCAGTTTGATAAGGTGTGTCACAGCTGCGCCCAGCTGACGCCGGAAGAAAAGCGCGGCTTTATAGGCGACGTCAAACGGGCGGCCTATTCGATTAACCGGGACGTCCAGAGAAGCTTCCGGGATTTGGAGCAGACCATCCAGCCGGATGAATTCTCCGTCGCAGCGCCCAAGCCCGCCAAGGCTTCCAAAGCCAAGGCGGAGAAAGAGCCGGAGCGATGAGCGCTGAGAGTTTTCCGTTTGTTTTCTTTTGTCCGGTAGCTTTCCGCCATCCGTTGTGGTATGGTGTGAATGACAACAGAGAAAGGATGGGGTCGCCATGACAAAGCAGCGGATGGTGAAGATGACCGGCGGGGACCAAAACATACTGGCCAAGGCGCTTCGCAGCGCGCAGGAAGAAGCAGGGCCGGAGCTATCCGGCCAACTGCAGCCGTTTCTTGATAGAGTCCTCCGTATGCCAAAGCACAAACTGTACCTGAATGATGAAGAATACCAGTATGCCACGCTGTCCCTAAATGGGATGCGAAACGCTTATCTGGAAGAGAACCGCAGCTGCGGCGGGATCGACCGCCTCCTCATCAAACTGATGCAGGCAAAATACAGGTGTGCGCCTGCACGATAAATATAGCTGATCCCCCGGAACCTGTGGGAATGTTCTCCCATGGGTTCCGGGGGATTTTTTGTTTTCATGGAAAGGAAGGATTATAACCACAAAATATGTTGTTTCTTTATCCGGCAGTAAAGAAGGGGCGGGTGTCTCTTCGACGGAATAACGGCAAGAAAAAATCCATGGTGGGTGTGGCTTTTACCCCTTCCCATCGTCTGGTGGGCGGCGCTGCTGACTGCCGGATGCTGGAGCGAGGGAATGAACCTCGTGGATCTGCTGGGGAAGCTCTCAGCCGCTATGAACGCCCCCTTTTCCATTCACTGGACGGAATACTCCGCCCGGTGCCTGCTGTTTTTTACTCTTGCGTATGGAATCGCCGCCCTTGTGGTGGTTTCCAGCCGGAAGAATACCCGCAGGGGCGCGGAGCATGGTTCCGCCAAATGGGGCGATGTGTTCCAGATCGCCAAGAAATACCGGGATAAGAAGCACCCCAAGGAAAACCTCATCTTAACCCAGCATTTTCAGATGGGGATGGACGGCCACAAGCATAAGCGCAACACCAATGTGCTGGTCATCGGCGGTTCCGGCGCTGGAAAAAGCCGGTCCTATGCCATTCCCAACGCTTTAAACTGTGGAAACTGTTCGCTGGTCATCTGCGATCCGAAATCTGAAATCCTGCGGAAAACAGGCGGGGTCTTGAAAGCAAATGGTTTTGAAGTGCGGGTATTCGATTTATTAAATCCCGACGCCTCCTTCTGTTACAATCCTCTTGCCTATGTGCGGGATGACAAGGACGTGCTGCGCCTGATTGAAACCCTCATCCAGTCGACCACCCCGCCCGGAGCGCAGAGCAGCGACCCCTTCTGGCAGAAATCCGAAACCGCGCTTCTGCAGGCCCTCGTCCTATACCTCAAGCATGAAGCACCGCCGGAAGAACAGAACTTCGCCATGGTGATGGAGATGCTGTCCGCAGCGGAGGTGCGGGAAGAAGATGAGGAATACGAATCCCCGCTGGATATCTTGTTCGCAAGGCTTGAAATGCGGGACCCGGAGAGTATTGCCGTGAAGCAATACCATGTCTTTAAGATGGGGGCTGGAAAAACTTTAAAATCCATTTTGATTAGTGTTGGCGTCCGGCTTTCCGCTTTTAACCTCCCTCAGATTGCAAGGCTGACCTATGCCGACGATCTTCATCTGGAGGAAATGGGCGAGAAAAAGGTAGCCCTGTTCTGCTGTATTCCCGACAGCGATAAATCCCTCAACTATCTGGTAGGCATGATTTACGGGCAGCTCATCCAAACCCTCTACTTCGTAGCCGACCGGAAATACAAGGGCAGGCTGCCGGTGCCGGTTCATCTGCTCATCGACGAGGCCCCAAATATCGCCTTGCCTACCGACAACTTTCTGCCCTGGCTTTCCACCATGCGAAGCCGCAACATCTTTTGCAGCTACATCGCGCAGAATATGGCGCAAATCAAGGCGCTGTTTAAAGAACAGTGGGAATCGCTGGTGGGCTTATGCGATGAGTTCCTCTACCTCGGCGGCAATGAAAAGGAAACCCACAAATACGTTTCCGAACTCATGGGAAAGGAAACGCTGGATACGAATACCTATGGCCGGAGCCGGGGACGAAGCGGCAGTTTCAGCGTGAACGACCAGCAGACGGGCCGGGAACTCTTAACCCCGGATGAAGTGCGGATGCTGGACAACCGCAAGGCGATTTTGTTTGTCCGTGGGGAACGCCCCATGATGGATGACAAGTATGACCTGATGCGCCATCCCAATATCCGGCTGACCGAAGATGGCGGCGCTGCGCCCTACGACTACACACAGGCAAAGGACGCCGCTGACGATATCGACTATTCCCCGGACCAGTACGACGATTTCGAACTGCTGGAACCGGAGGATTTTCTAAAACCATAACAATACACATTGAACTGGAGGAATGCTTCTGAAAAAAACTCTGAATCCTTTTATCTTTAAGAAAAGTTTTCCAATGGATGAGAAGCCCACAAAGACTACACACCTCGGCAGGAAGGGACGTCTGGGATTTTCGCTCTACATGGCCGTGGTGCTATGTGGTTGCTGTTTTACTCTCACTGCCTTTGCTGCCAATGATCCGCTGGATGTAGTAAACAACCTCTCCACCTTTGTATTTTCCTTGATTCGCGCCGTCGGCCTCATCCTCTTAGGCTGGGGCGTGGTGCAAGTCGGTCTCTCCTTCCAAAGCCACGATCCTTCCCAACGCTCGCAGGGTTTCCTCACCTTGGCGGGTGGCCTTGTCGTGACCTTTGCCAAGGAAATTCTTGATCTCATTACAAAATAAAGGTCGGCTGTCATTTGACAGCCGGTTTCTATATTGAATCAACAGAAGGAGGTGAATAGCCGGAAACTGGATTATCG
>JAETPP010000054.1 GCA_021771115.1 Bacillota bacterium
TACAAGCCTTTCTCCCGATGCTTTTACCCCCAGGACAAAGCAGATCCTTCAAATCGCCGTCATGGCCGGGGCGCGGCTTCACAACGCTTATGTTGGCACAGAGCATCTGTTGATTGCCGTCATGGAAGATGACAGCTGCTATGGAATGCGTTTTCTCCGCATTCTTGGGATAGACCCGGCGCGGATCACAGCGGAATTATCTTCTCTGCTGAACAATACTGCGTTTTCCTCCGGGGAATCCCCAATGAGCGGCAGGGACGGCGAACAGAGCAGCGGAAAGGCCCTGGAGCAGTTTGGGCGCGATTTGACACAGCTGGCGGCACAGGGAAAGATCGACCCTGTGATCGGAAGAGAGCAGGAGATCCAGCGGGTAGTTCAGATCCTTTCCCGGCGCACGAAAAACAACCCTGTGCTGATCGGCGAGCCCGGCGTGGGAAAAACCGCCGTCGCGGAGGGCCTGGCGCTGAAGATCCACGCGGGAGACGTGCCGGAAACCTTAAAGGATAAACGCCTGATTTCTCTGGATCTGACCGGCATGGTGGCCGGAACAAAGTACCGGGGAGATTTTGAAGAGCGGATCAAAAGCGCTATCGACGAAGTGAAAAAAGACGGTCGGGTGATCCTGTTTATCGATGAGCTTCACACCATTATCGGGGCAGGCTCGGCGGAAGGCTCAACCGATGCAGCAAATATTTTAAAGCCGGCCTTGGCCCGCGGAGATTTTCAGGTGATCGGCGCCACCACCATCAATGAATACCGAAAGCATATTGAAAAAGACGCGGCTTTGGAGCGGAGATTCCAGCCTGTTACGGTGGGTGAACCCAGCGAGGAAGAGGCAATTTCTATCCTCAAGGGCTTGAAGGACCGTTATGAAGCGCATCATAAGGTGCAGATCACGGAGGAATCCATCGACGCGGCAGTACGGCTTTCCGCACGCTATATTTCAGACCGGTATCTGCCGGATAAGGCTATCGATCTGATCGATGAAGCAGCTTCCCGTGTAAGGCTTCGCACCTTTACAGCTCCCGATACCCTGCAGGATATGGAAAAGGAGATCAAAAAGATCGAAGGGGAAAAGGCCGCGGCTATCAATGCCCAGGAGTTTGAGCAGGCGGCATCTCTGCGGGATCGCCAGAAGGAAATGCAGGAAAAGCTGGAAAAGGCAAAAGATGAATGGGCCGCAAAAAATGAACGGAACAACAGCATTGTTACACCCAATGACATCGCGGATATCGTCTCCATGTGGACAGGGGTTCCGGTGTCCCAGCTTACCGAAGAGGAAAGTAAACGGCTGCTGCGTTTGGAAGATACCCTGCACAAGCGGGTGATCGGTCAGGAAGAGGCAGTTTCCGCCATTGCCAAGGCGATTCGCCGGGGCCGGGTCGGCCTGAAGGATAAAAACCGCCCCATCGGCTCCTTTATTTTCCTTGGCCCAACAGGCGTGGGAAAAACAGAGCTGTCCAAGGCCCTGGCAGAGGCTATGTTCGGCGATGAAAAGGCCATTGTGCGCTTTGATATGTCGGAATACATGGAGAAGCACACAGCGTCTCGTTTGGTGGGCTCTCCTCCCGGTTATGTGGGATTTGAGGAAGGCGGCCAGCTGACAGAAGCTGTGCGCAGAAAGCCCTATTCCGTAGTCCTCTTTGATGAGATCGAAAAGGCCCATCCCGATGTGTTCAATATTTTGCTTCAGATCCTGGAGGATGGCCGGGTTACCGATTCTCAAGGGAAAACGGTGGATTTCAAAAACACGGTCATTATCATGACCTCCAACGTGGGCGCGCGTCTGATCACAGAGAAGCAGAAAAACCTGGGCTTTGCGGAAACAGCGAGCAGCGAATCCAGTGATTTTGAGAAAACAAAGGATCTGGTTATGAATGAGCTGAAAAACCTGTTTAAGCCGGAATTCCTGAACCGGGTGGACGATATCATTGTTTTCCACAAGCTGACCAAGGAAAACACGCTGCAGATCGCGGAGAAAATGCTTTCAGGCTTACGGAAAAAGCTGCAGGAGATGCAGATAGAGATCGAATTTACTCCGGAGGCAGTTTCCGCTGTGGCGGATAAAGGCTATGACCCCATATACGGAGCCCGTCCGCTGCGCCGTGTGATCCAGAGCAGTATTGAAGATAAAATTTCCGAAAAAATGCTGGAGGGTACGATCTCCGCCGGAAAACGGTATCAATGCTCTTTTGAAAACGAAGGCTTCTCTTTTGCGGAAGTGTGAGCACAGAAAGTATTGTAAATAACAAACCAGGCTGAGCAGCTTTGCCCAGCCTGGTTTGTTATTGCGCTTCAAATTTTGTAGCGATATATTTTTCACTTTCCGGTGGGGAATAAATAAATTCGTCCATATGGCTGCCGTGAAAGTAGTATTCCGGCGGCGTAGGCCTGGCCGGCTCGGCATCGAAGGTGTCAATGATGATAAGCTTGATCTTCATTCTGGGGTGCAGGATATTTTTGATAAATACGCTTGCCTGCTGACCGGGGGAAATATTCTCCCGCACCTCTGCAAGCCCTGCAAGATTGGGAGTGAGCTCTACAAAAACACCGTAGCTTTCCATGCTCCGAATGATCCCGGATACTGTTTCTCCGGGGCGGAATTTTGCGGCATTTTCTTCCCAGGTTCCCAGCAATTCCTTATGCGAAAGGGTGATCCGGCCATGCTCCTTTGCTTTTATCACCGCTTTGATATCCATTCCCACGGAAAAGCGTTCCCTTGGATGCTCAATACGGGAAACGGAAATGGCGTCGATGGGAAGCAGGGAAACCACACCGCAGCCGATATCGACAAAAGCGCCAAAGGGCTCAATGTGTGTGATCCGGGCGTCTATCACATCTCCAGGTACCAGGGCGGATATGTATTCTTCCTGGCATTTTTCCTGCGCCGCACGGCGGGATAAAAGCGCCACGATCTTTCCGTCGCTTTCCCGTATAAAATCCTGGACCAGAAAGCACACGGGCCGATTGACTCGGGAAATAATGGCAATATCCCTGACGGTGCCCTCCTTGATACCGATAGCGCCCTCTTCACGGGGAATGATCCCTTTCATGAATTTGAAATCTACGATCAGGTTGTGGCTGCTGTCACACATGACGGCACGGGCTTCCAATATTTTTTTATCACGCATGGCTTCCGATAAAGAAGCAGGGGACTGAAGCGCGGCTCTGTTTTCAAGTGTGTCGATTTGACGCCCTTCCGGATAAAAATTCATCGTGTTGACCATTCCTTTCTTAAGTCCGTCCTTCTTTACACTACAAAAGAATATATGAGGGTGCGGGATATAAAATGACGAAGGGAATGGGGAAGGGCTTGCAAGTTTTTAAAATTTGCGATACAATAAAAAAGCTCTTTTTGAATTTCAGCAGGCGGAAGCTTTTCCGCCAATTTTTGAAAGCGAGGTTCCCCATGAAAAAAGTAAGTTTTTCATTAGCACTGCTGTTTCTCTGTGTTTTTTGCGCCGCCTGCACGGCAAAGACTTCTCCCGCCGCCACTGTATTAGGCCATTCGGAAGAGCTGCTGGATAAGGCAAAGCTGACCGCCTCTTCAAACCATGAGAAAATCGGCTATCAGCTTGATCCGCCTAAAAAAGGCGAGGAGATCGCCGTGGTGACCTTGCAGTCAGGCGAAACCTTCAAGCTTCGCTTTTTCCCCGAGGAAGCGCCAAAGGCGGTATATAATTTCAAGCTTCACGCCATTCAGGGCTATTATGACGGGTTGACCTTTCACCGGATCATAGAGAATTTTATGATCCAGGGTGGAGATCCCGATGGCAACGGCACTGGAGGGGAAAGCGTTTGGGGCGAGGCCTTTGAAGACGAGTTCCAGTCAAACCTCTTGAATATCGACGGAGCTGTTTCCATGGCAAACAGCGGGGCGAATACCAATGGAAGCCAGTTCTTTATCAACGCTACCGGCGGCACCCAGGTGAATTGGGAAAATTACGAAGAGGGCTTTAAGATGTATCAGGAAAATCCCGATGCCTTTTCAGCTGCCTATGGCAACTATATCAAAATGGATCTGGTGCCAGAGGAAATGAAAACACTTTATAACGAGCGTGGCGGTAACCCGCATCTGGACGGTTATTATTCTACGATGGGGATCGGCCACACCGTATTTGCCCAGGTATTTGAAGGCTTTGACAATGTGCTGAAGCTTTCTCAAACAGAGGTGGAAGAGGATGGCAGCACACCGGTCACAGATGTGATCATCGAGAAAATCGAGATCACCACTTATTAACACCTGCTTAAAAGTAAGAAAGGCCTCTCGGCAAAGCCGAGAGGCCTTTCTTATGAAAGTACTTCTTACTTTTACTGGGTCTCTTGCTCTGAAAGAGTACAGAGCTTATAACACAAGGTCATCATGCTGTCGTTCATATGCACGTTTTCCACAATGGCATCCGGATGCTTTAAAGAAATGTCATAGTGGCTGAAGCTCCAAAAAGAGCGGATCCCGATTTCATAAAGCTCATCGGAAATCTTTTCCACCGCATCCCGGGGAACGCAAAGAATTGCCATAATGGGGGACTTTTCTGCGTAAAATTTTCGAATATCCCGATAATCGGAAATCTTACAGCCGCTGATCACACTGCCGATCACCTTTGGAGAGTTGTCAAAAGCGCCGATCAGCTGAAAGCCAAGCTCTTCAAAGGGCATATGCCCCATAATGGCCCGTCCAAGGTTTCCGGCTCCGATCAGAATACATTTGAACTTGTTTTGAAGCCCTAAAATATTGCCGATCTCCATGCGGAGCTGGGGAACATTATATCCGTAGCCCTGCTGGCCAAAGCCGCCGAAGCAGTTAAAATCCTGCCGTATCTGGGAGGCGGTGAGGCCCATTTTTTCAGAAAGCTCCTTGGAGGAAATACGGGTCGTTCCCTTCTTCTCCAGTTCTGTCAAAAATCTATGATATCTGGGCAGGCGGCGGACAACAGACATGGAAATGTTTTCTTTTTTTTGCATGATAATAATACTTCCTAAAACAGAGTGTTTTTACAAAAGCTTTTGCAAGCTTTCCTTGACCGCCAGCAAAAATTCTTCGGTATTTACCTGCCGGATCTCCGGCAAGGTGGACATGGAGGCCAAATCACCTGTCATAATACCGCTTTCTATTGTGTCCAGGGTGGCCCGTTCCAGCTTATCAGCAAATTCGGAGAGCGCCGCGTTTTGATCCAATTCTCCACGCTTGCGCAAAGCGCCTGTCCAGGCAAAAAGTGTAGCCACAGAGTTGGTGGAGGTGGCTTCTCCCCGCAGATGCTTATAATAATGGCGCTGCACTGTGCCATGAGCGGCTTCGTATTCGTAAACGCCATCCGGAGATACCAGCACAGAGGTCATCATGGCAAGGCTGCCGAAGGCGGTAGCCACCATATCGCTCATCACATCGCCGTCATAATTCTTACAGGCCCAAATATATCCGCCGCGGCTGCGGATCACCCGGGCAACGGCATCGTCGATCAGCGTGTAGAAATATTCAATTTCGGCATTTTGGAATTTTTCAGCATATTCTTTTTCGAAAATTTCCTGGAAAATATCCTTAAACCGGTGGTCATATGTTTTAGAGATGGTGTCTTTTGTGGCAAACCACAGATCCTTTTTGGTGTCCAGCGCAAAATTGAAGCAGGAGCGGGCAAAGCTTTCAATGCTTTTATCGATATTGTGCAGCCCCTGAATAATACCGGAGCTTTCCGCAAAATCGTGAATGGGATATCTCTTTTCCGAGCCGTCTTTTAAAGTGACCAGAAGCTCCGCCTTTGCTCCGGCGGGAACGGAAGCCTCCACATTTTTATATACATCTCCATATGCATGACGGGCAATGGTGATAGGCTGCTTCCAACCGGGAAGATAGGGGGTGATCCCTTTTACCAGGATCGGTGTGCGGAATACCGTACCGTCCAGAATGGCGCGGATCGTCCCGTTAGGGGATTTCCACATCTTCTTAAGGTGATATTCTTCCATTCTGGCCGCGTTGGGTGTGATGGTGGCGCATTTCACGGCAACCCCATACTTTTTTGTTGCCATGGCGGAATCTACCGTTACCTGATCGTCTGTTTTGTCCCGGTTTTCCAGGCCCAGGTCAAAGTACTCCACGTTCAGGTCAACATAGGGAAGAAGCAGGATCTCTTTGATCATGCCCCAGATGATCCTGGTCATTTCGTCTCCGTCCATCTCCACCAGCGGAGTTTTCATTTCTATTTTTTTCCAGTCAGCCATTTTTTAGCCTACCTTCCTTTCCTGGGTGTGTTCTCCTTGCAATTCAAGAGTGAATTTACGCCTCGGTTTTCTGAGCCGCTTTTCCGGTGTAATTCAAAAGGCCGCCGTCTAAGACCATTTGCCTTTGCCGCAGGGTCAGTACGGCGGTCAGCTTGATCTCAATGCCCTTTGTCAGGTCCTTCATTGTTACGGCGCAGCCCTTTTCCAATTCAGCGCGAATATTGGGGAAGCTTAAATCGTCCATCTGGTCAATTTTATCGTAGTCCGCTTCCTGATCAAACTGCAGGGGGATCAGGCCGGCGTTTGCCAGGTTGGCGCAGTGGATTCTGGCATAGGATTTTGCCACCACTGCCTTAATGCCCAGATACAGCGGCACCAAAGCCGCGTGCTCCCTGGAAGAGCCCTGACCATAGTTGTGTCCGCCGATCACGATACCGCCCTGATTTTCTTTGCAGCGGGCAGGAAATTCCTGATCGCACACGCCAAAGCAGAAATTGGAGAGATAGGGAATATTGGAGCGATAGGGCAGGATCTTCGCGCCGGCAGGCATGATATGGTCAGTTGTAATATTGTCCCCAACCTTCAGCACAGCTTTCTTATAGATCGAGGGCTCCAGCTCCTGTGAGGTGGGGAAGGGCTTGATATTGGGGCCGCGCTCGATCTCCACGGTTTCCATCAGCTCTTCCGGAGCGGGGGGAACAATGAGATTGTCATTTATGAGGAATTTTTCCGGCATGGTGATCCGCACGGCTTCTCCTAAAGTACGGGGATCTGTAAACGTTCCCGTCAACGCGGAAGCTGCCGCCGTTTCCGGGCTGACAAGATAGACCTGAGCATCCGCCGTGCCGCTGCGCCCTTCAAAGTTCCGGTTAAAGGTACGCAGAGAAACACCGCCGGATTTAGGAGACTGACCCATTCCGATACAGGGGCCGCAGGCGCATTCCAAAATGCGGGCTCCGGCAGCAATCATATCGGCCAGGGCACCGTTCACGGCAAGCATGTGGTACACCTGCTTGGAGCCGCAGCCAATGGTGAGACTTACATCCGGATGCACCGTTTTGCCCTTCAGAATGGCGGCTACCCGCATCATGTCGAGGTAAGAGGAATTGGTGCAGGAGCCGATACAGCACTGGTCGATTTTCATGCCCTCCAGCTCTTTGACCGGTTTTACCGCGTCCGGGCTGTGGGGGCAGGCCGCCAGCGGCTCAAGGGTGGAAAGATCCAGGTCGATGATCTCATCATATACCGCGTCTTCATCGGGTTTGAGCTCTGTCCAGCAATCACCGCGGCCCTGTGCCTCCAAAAACTGCCGCGTGATCTCATCGGAGGGGAAGATTGAGGTGGTCGCGCCAAGCTCTGTCCCCATGTTGGTAATGGTGGCTCGCTCCGGAACGGTCAGGGTTTTAATGCCTTCTCCGCCGTATTCCAGTATTTTTCCAACGCCGCCCTTGACGCTGAGCTTTTGCAAAACCGCCAAAATCACATCCTTTGCGGAGACCCAGGGAGAAAGAGCGCCGGTGAGATTTATTTTGACCATTGCCGGCATATTGATATGATATTCGCCGCCGCCCATGGCCACCGCCACATCCAGACCGCCTGCGCCGAAGGCAAGCATACCGATGCCGCCGCCAGTAGGCGTGTGGCTGTCAGAGCCGATCAGGGTTTTTCCGGGAACGCCAAAGCGCTCCAGATGGAGCTGGTGGCAGATCCCGTTGCCGGGCCGGGAAAAATAGATGCCGTGCTTTTTGGCGATCGATTGGATATAACGGTGATCGTCTGCGTTTTCAAAGCCGCTTTGCAGAGTATTGTGGTCGATATAAGCCACGCTGCGCTCTGTTTTTACCCGGGGGACGCCCATTGCCTCAAATTCCAGATAAGCCATGGTGCCGGTGGCGTCCTGGGTCAGGGTTTGGTCAATTCTCAGGCCAATATCCTCGCCCAGTTTCATTTCGCCGCTGACCAGATGGTTTTGAATAATTTTTTCCGCAATCGTTTTTCCCATGCTGTTTCTCCTTTTGTCATTGATTTATGTTATATTTATAGTAGGCTTTAGAAAAAGGAAAACTGCTTCAAAAGAAAAATGAACAAAAACATGGTTCCTACAGCAAGCAGCGAGCTGAATATCACAAGCTGTCCCGCCAAGGCTTCATCTCCTCCCATTTCCTGCGCCATGGTAAAGGAGGAAACTGCCACGGGAGAAGCAAACACAACGAGCAAAACAGCAAGCTCCGGGCCCCGAAAGCCCAATAAGACGGCCAGCAGCAGAAACAGCGCGGGGAAAAAGAGAAGCTTCATGCCAAGCGCGATGCACAGGCTTTTGATACAGTTTCTCACTTTCCGAAAGCTGAAGGAAGCGCCTAAAACTACAAAGGCAAGCGGAGTGGCGATGGACGCCAGGCTGGAAACCGTGGTATTTATCACCCGGGGCAGCGAAATGCGAAAGACCAGACACAGGATCCCGACGATGGAGGCTATGATCAGGGGATTGGTAAAAATTCCTTTCATAATACGGAAAAAACCTGGGCGGCCGCCCCGGAAAAGCTCTAAGGAGATCACAGCCAGTATGTAATAAACAGGAATGATCACCGCCACCAAAACAGAAGCGGGCCCGGAAGCAGCACTGCCGAATAGAGCATCGCAGATCGGAATGCCGAATAACACAAAATTGCTGCAGAACATTCCCTGCAAAATAACGCCGCGCCTTGCGTTTTCACTTTCTGACAAAAACGCAATACAGAGTGCCATGAGAAATTGAAGAACGATCCCCGCCACAAGGTAGAACAGAATGCGGGAACTAAAATGGTCCTCCAGATTTTCCAGATCGATGGTGTAAATATTTTGAAATACCAGCGCGGGAAGAAACACCCCAAAAATCACTCGGTTTGTCTGGTATGCGGAGGTTTCATTGATAAGCCCGGTTAGCCGTACCAGATAGCCCACCGCCATCAGCAGAAACAAGGGCAGGATGATTTCTATGGTAATTTGCAGGCTTTCCAGAAAACTCCCTCCTTGCAAGGATCAAAATGTATAAATAGAAGTATACCACGAATCAGGCTTTCAGGCAATGAAGTTTTTTTCACGATCCCCATGTTTTTTCTTGAAGCTTCCTAAAACAAATGCTATAATAAAACATATATGCGGCTTGGAAGATGCATTCGAGGCGATTTCTTTCACGTTTTGCATGAATCTTTCTATTTCTGGCAAACTATCCTTGTGAAAAAGGAGGTTTTGTCATGAAAAAAGAATCCGCAAAAAAAGGTCAGTACCAATATTCCGAAGGAAACGACGATCAAAATCAGGAAAATGAACAAGAATTCAGTTCGGAGCAACAGAAACAAATTACAGAAAGCGGCTCTGTGACTACCAGAAACAACGGGCACACCGTGCACTGCCTTACCATTATCGGCCAAATCGAGGGCCACTACATTCTGCCCTCTCAAAATAAGACCACAAAATATGAGCATGTGATCCCTCAAATTGTAGCGGTGGAGGAGGATCCGCAAATCGATGGTTTGCTGATGCTGCTCAATACGGTAGGCGGGGATGTGGAGGCCGGTCTTGCTTTGGCGGAGCTGGTGGCGGGCATGAAAAAGCCCACCGTTTCCCTGGTGCTGGGAGGGGGCCATTCCATTGGCGTTCCTCTGGCGGTGGCCGCAAAGCGCTCTTTTATCGCGGAGTCCGCTTCTATGACGATCCATCCGGTGCGAATGAACGGCCTTGTTCTGGGAATTCCTCAAACGCTGGAGTATTTTCAGCGGATGCAGGACCGCATCACAAATTTCGTCACACAGAATTCCAATATCACCAAGGAACGCTTTACCACCCTTGCCATGAATACCCAGGAGCTTGTGATGGATGTGGGCTCTGTATTGGACGGTCCGGATGCGGTGGAAGAAGGCCTGATCGATTCTTTGGGATCGCTTTCCGACGCCATGGATTGTCTGGACCGCATGATAGAGCGGGAAAAAAAGAAAAAGAAGCCCAAAACGGCGCAGACGAAGAAAAAGGAAGGGTAAAAGCTTCCGGCGGCTTTGCCGCTACATATTCTAATTTACGATTTCTGTACTTAAGGAGGTAAGGCATGTCCATTTTAGACGCGATCATCCAGGGGATCATTCAGGGAGCCACCGAGTTTCTTCCGGTTTCCAGCAGCGGCCATTTATCTATTTCACAGCATATTTTCGGCATAGAACTGCCGGGGATCCTATTTGACATCATGCTTCATTTAGGCACCTTGATTGCGGTGATTTTTGTTTACCGCGGCTTAGTCTGGCGGCTGATCAAGGAGTTTTTTGCCCTGTGTAAAGATATTGTTCACCGGCAGTTTAAATGGAGCGAAATGAGCCAGGACCGCAGGCTGCTGATGATGCTGTTTATCGGGCTGCTTCCTTTATTTCTCCTGTTTTTACCCATTCCGGGCACCGGAATGAAGGTGAAAGATTTTTCCGAGCAGCTGGCTTCTGACCAGGGGATCGTAATAGAGGGTTTGGCGCTTCTTGCCACCAGCGTCCTGCTCTTTTTGGGGATCTCGGCCAACAAACGGATGCGCCGGGAAAAAGTGGCAGTCAACCGGGAAGGAAAAAGAATGGCCTCTAAGGGCAGAAGAAAAATACATACAGTCGACGCCATTGTAATTGGGCTTACCCAATGCCTGGCTGCGGTTTTTCCCGGCCTGTCCCGCTCCGGCTCCACCTTATCCGTGGGCCTGCTTCGGGGCATTAACCAGCAAACGGCGCTGGACTATTCCTTTGTGCTGGGGATCCCTTCCATTGCGGCTGCGGCCCTGGTATCCCTGAAGGATCTGGGCACGGCGGGGGAAAAGATCGGCGCGGCTCCGCTGATCGTCGGAATGCTTACGGCAACGATCGTCGGATTTCTTGCCATTAAGCTGCTGAAATGGATCGTGACCACCGATAAATTAGAGCTGTTTGCTTACTATACGCTGGTAGCGGGCGGTGTGATCACGATTTTGGGAATTATCGAGCACGCGATGGGGCAGAACCTGTTTACCGGGCGCCCCATGTAATGTGAAAAACTTCGCTGAAGGAACGGAGTGAGATTTTTGGCGGAAAAACGACCGGTATCTTCCGGAAAGAAAAAAACAACGGCAAAAAAAGGGACCTCTGCCGCTGCGAAAAGAAAGCCGGCACAGGGCCAGCACGGGCGCGGCGTGGCTTCCCGGCGAATGACAGCGGAATCCATACGCCAGCGCAATCAGATGCGTGCGGTGGTGCTTTTTGCCTGCGCTATTTTTCTGGCGTGTCTGGTGCTGATTCCAGGAGATAATCTCTGGAAATGGGCTCACGGCGCTTTTCTGGGCGTATTTGGAAGCTGGGCGCTGCTGTGGCCGGTGTTGATTATTTATGTAGCGATCGTTACCGCTCTGGATAACCCCAAGGGCTCGATCAGCGGAAAAATATGGATGACAGCGCTGATTATTATCCTATTCTGCGCGGCGGGGTATGTTTTTGGAGCGTCTCTCCCCGCACCCGGTATGAAGCTTTGGGACTACATAGTTTCCCTGTACTATCAGAATTCCGGGATCGGCGGCGGAGTGGTCGGCGGAATGCTGGGTCTGCCCCTGGTGAAGGCGGTAGGCGGTATCGGGGCCAAGATCATCGTGATCTTGCTGCTCTTTGTGGCAGTGATGCTTCTTACCGGAACAACGCTGATCAGCTTGTTCCGCACGATCAAAAAGCCGGTTGACGTCGTTTCGGAAGGGCTGCAGAACGCACGGCAGAGACGGGAAGAGGAGCGGCTGATCCTGGAGGAGGACAGGGCCGCAAACATCGATATTCCTCTGGAGCCCCGCAGCGTTTCAGCAGCTGCCGTTTCTTCCGAGGCCGCCCGTCTTTTCCCGAAGGCGGAGCCGAAACGGAAGAAAAAGGAGAAAAATGAAAAGCTGGATAAGCTGGGAGAGGTATTCGGGTTTGAAGATCCGCCCCTTGATCTGCCTGTAGAAACACCGGCTTTGCCGCCGGAAATGAACCGCGGCGCGGAAGATACTGCTTTAGAAGCTGCAGCGAAAGCTGAAGAAGCCACTGTTTCCGCCGCAGAACAGAATGCGGCTGTGACAGCGGCGGCAGAGCTGAACTCCACTATGGAAACTATTTGGGCAGAGGCCAATGCAGCCACAGGAGCTCCGGTGGAGCCTGCTGCTTCCCAGCCGCATCATGAAGCAGCTTTGGGTTCTGAGGAAGAACCCGCCATGCCGGATGAGGTGCGGGAGCTGACCCAGGATTTTATGAAGAAAAAAGAGGAAAGTGACCGGAGAGAAGCCTCTTCAGAGCAGCAGGCGCTGTATCAGGCCGCGGAGGAAATGAAAACGGTTTACTGTTATCCGCCTGTTACCATGCTTGCGGCAAGCCCCTTGTCCGATCCGTCGCAGGAGACAGAAGAGCTGCAGACCAATGGGCGCATTCTGGTGGAAACCCTGAAGAGCTTTGGCGTACAGACGAAAATACTGGATATCTGCCGCGGTCCCTCTGTAACGAGGTATGAAATACAGCCCGCCGCCGGTGTGAAGATCAGCAAGATCACCAATTTGTCCGATGATCTGGCACTGAACCTGGCCGCCACCGGTGTCAGGATTGAGGCTCCAATCCCCGGGAAAGCCGCGGTGGGAATTGAGGTGCCCAATAAGACAAGGAATACGGTACGGATGCGGGAGCTGATCGAATCCAATTCCTTCCAAACCTCCAAGGGCAAGCTTTCCGTGGCGCTGGGCCGGGATATTGCCGGGCAGCCTGTGGTGGCGGATCTTTCCAAAATGCCCCATTTGCTCATTGCGGGCACTACCGGTTCCGGTAAATCGGTGTGCATCAATTCCTTGATCATCAGCATGCTTTATAAAGCCAGCCCGGACGAGGTTCGGTTTTTGATGATCGACCCGAAGGCGGTGGAGCTGACAGAATATAACGGCATGCCCCATATGCTGGTCCCTGTAGTGACCGATCCCCGGAAGGCCTCCGGCGCTTTGGGGTGGGCTGTATCGGAAATGATGAACCGCTATAAGATCTTTTCAGAATTCAATGTCCGCAATTTGAAGGGCTATAATTCTCTGGCGGAATCGCAGAATTTCCAGGATGAAAACGGACAGCCCATGCCCGCCATGCCGCAGATCGTCATCATTATCGACGAGCTGGCGGATCTGATGATGGCCGCCCCAAAAGAGGTGGAGGATTCCATCTGCCGGTTAGCTCAGCTGGCCCGTGCGGCGGGAATGCATTTGGTGGTTGCCACGCAGCGTCCCTCTGTGGATGTGGTAACGGGCCTGATCAAAGCCAATATCCCAAGCCGCATCGCGCTGACGGTGTCAAATTCCGTGGATTCCCGTACGATCCTGGACGCGGGCGGCGCGGAAAAGCTGCTGGGAAACGGCGATATGCTGTTCTCTCCGGTGGGGGCGAACAAGCCCGTTCGTGTGCAGGGATGCTATGTCAGCGATGATGAGATCTCTTCCATTGTGGAGTTTGTAAAAAAGACAAAAACCATTGAGTACGACGAAGCCGTGATCCAGGAGATCGAGCGCAACGCGGCAAACGAAGGGGAGAAAGGCGATACCCAGGACAGCGACGGCGGCTCCAGCGATCCCATGATGGACGAAGCCATCAAATGCGTGATCGAAGCGGGACAAGCCTCCACCTCTCTGCTGCAAAGACGGCTCCGGCTGGGATATGCCAGAGCAGGCCGTTTGATCGACGAAATGGAGCAGCTCGGCATTGTTGGGCCTCACGAGGGCTCAAAACCCCGCCAGGTACTCATGACCTACGCGCAGTGGGCGGAAATGCACATGCAGAAAGCCGACCCCGCGCAAGCGGAAGCACTGGATGACGAGTAAAAAGAAGGACGTTGAAAACAGAGAGGAAGCTCTGCAAAACCGAAAAAAAAGAAAAACGTTTTTCAGGCGCTGCTGCTTATTGGCGTTTGCTTTCCTGCTGGTTTTTTCCCTTACCTCGCAGGGAAGGGCTTTTTGGAAGGAACTGTTTCGGCTTTCTGAATTTGGCGGAGCAACAGACGCGCCTCTTGCGATCCATGTGCTGGCGGTAGGCAAGGCCGATGCCATTTTGATCGAATGTGAAGGGGAGGCCGCTCTTTTAGACGCCGGTACTGCTGTTTCCGGAGAGATTATCACAGACTATATGGCCCGTCATCGTATAGAGTCTCTGAACTATGCCATTGCGTCTCATCCCGATCAGGACCATATTGGCGGTATGAGCCAGGTGCTTTCTGAAATGGGGGCGGAATGCTTTTTTCGAGCTCCCTGTTTCAGTGAAAAATACGAAGAGCTTCAGGCGGTGCTGAGAGCACGGGAAATCCCGGAAAGAATTCTCGCTTCCGGAGACAGTATCGCTTTGGGCGGCGCCACACTGCAAATCCTCGGGCCCTTAAAGACGTATGAGGATACCAACAACAGCTCTTTGGTCATACAGCTGGAATATCAGGGGTTTGCCGCCCTGTTCTGCGGAGATATGGAAGAGGAGGCTGAACTTGATTTGGCCGGTACTTACGGCACAGCGCTTTCCTCTGAGCTTTTGAAGGTCCCGCACCACGGAAGCAAAACCTCCTGTACCGATCAGTTTTTGGATTTTGTGAAGCCCAGCTACGCCATCATTTCTGTGGGAAGGGACCAGAACAATCTCCCGGCAGAATCGGTACTGAAAAGGCTGGATAACGTTTGCAGCGAGATCTATCAAACCGATATAGACGGCACAGTGATTTTTACCCTTCAGGAGAATCAAATACGGGTTTTTACCAATCAGTGAAGAGGCACACTGTATCGATATGAATCTGCGGTCAGCGCTTGAAAAAGGAGAAGGAAAAATGGCAAAAAAGCTTGTGATTGATCGTTTTGAAGGAAAGTACGCAATTTGTGAGGACGGAGAGCAAAAATATTTCGCCATTGAATGCGCGGAGCTTCCTGCCGGAGCAAAGGAAGGCTGTGTGCTTCTGATTTCCGAGGAAGGCGAGCTTACTTTGGATGCCGAGGAAACAGAGCGCCGCAGAAGGCTTATGGCGGAAAAGCAGCGGCGCGCTTTTGGCGATTGATCCTTTCCGATGAAAAAAACAAAAGGGGAGAAAGAGCAGGAGGTTTCTGCTGTTTCTCCTTTTTTCTGTAGTTTAGCCAGCCTTGCAACTGAAACTTTACAGTTGCAAGGCTGGCTTTTTCGGATGCAGGAGAATAAAATTCGGTGGAACAATTACCAAGAGGATTTGTAAAAATACACTCGATTTGTAACTGGATTAATTGCCCCATAATAAATCTGTCCGTGATTCCAGGGATAACCATCTAAAGGCGGGTTGTCGCTTCCAAGCGGATATTGGGCATAAATCACATAGGTTTTGAACTCGGAAGGGAACCCCAATGAAATTGTCATATCATGGGCTGTAAGCCCTTGATCCAGATAAGATCCGGGATAATCTGCTTTTTCCTTAAAAAAGGCTTCCCATTTTCCCACTTCCTCCTGCGGTGCGCAGAACGATAAGGAGAGGACCCTTCCACCCTGTAAAACCTGCGGGCTGTAATGGAATTTTATTTCGGAGGCATATTCCGGAATGGGATAAGGGAAAATATCCCGTTCGTTTTCCGAAGTGGAAAAGGAGCCGCCTTTTAACTCATCGTAATAAGAAAGATCTTCAGTACCCTCCCATAGATCCCATAAACTCTCGAACGCTTGAGAGGACTCAGAGAAACAGACCCAGCATGTAACCAGTGAAACCAAAGCCAAAAAGAATCCGGATATGCGCAGAAATACCTTTTTTCTCCACAGCTTCCGTCTGCCCAATGCGTAAAGCAGAATCAGTAAGGTCATGACCAGAAATACCCAAAAAAACTTTCTGGGAATAAAGCTGAGTATGAAGAAAAAATCTGCGCCCATCAGGGCGATCCAGCAGACTGCTTCCAGCAGTATGGCAACCCAATCACGCTTCTTTTCCATGCCTGACGCTCCTTTCCCGGAAATTAAACGAAGGATAGCAAAAGAAACTGACTGCTTGGTCCTCAAGACACACCGGCGTGCTTTTTCAGCTCACTGGCATAGCGGACGGAAGCCATGGCGTCTTTTCCGTAAAAATCAGCGCCGATGCGATCCGCGTATTCTTGGGTCAGCACCGCGCCGCCTACCATGATTTTGCAGAAAGGCGCTTTTTCTTTTAGCACGGCGATCGTTTCCCTCATATTTACCACAGTGGTGGTCATCAAAGCGCTGAGCCCCACAAGCTCCGCGTGCTCCCGCAGGACCGCCTCCAATACGGCCTCCGAGGCGACGTCCTTCCCCAAATCAACCACATGAAACCCATAGTTTTCCAGAAGGACCTTCACAATATTTTTCCCGATATCGTGAACGTCTCCTTTTACCGTGGCAATTACAACAGTAAAGTTTCCTTCTTCCCGGGTGTGAGTCCCTTTTTGATCCAACTGTTGTTTGATCGCTTCAAACGCAGCCTTCGCCGCCTCTGCGCTCATTAGAAGCTGGGGCAAAAACAGCGTTTTTTTCTCGAATTTTTCTCCTACTGCATCCAGGGCGGGCACAATATGGGAATGAATGATATCCAGTCCGGCGGCACCATCCTTTATCATTCTTTCCGCCGCCTGGAACGCCGCCTCCTTCAGTCCTTTTTCAATAGCGGCTTTCAGCTCCTGAGGCTCATGAGAAGGAGCGGCCGCGGGAGAAGATCGATCCTCCTGGGCGTAAGCGGCGATATAGGCCATACAGCTTTCATCCAAGCCCGACAGCGCGCAGTAGGAGCGATAGGTGCGCATCATCATTTCCGATTTCGGATTGAGGATCGCGGCGCTGAGCCCCCTTTGCAGCGCCATCAGGAAGAACGCAGAGGTGATATTTTCCCGCTGGGGCAAACCGAAGGAAACGTTGGATACGCCCAGAGAAGTAAATACCCCCAGCTCCTGTCGGATCAAAGAGAGGGCCTTCAATGTGGTCAAAGCTGCGCTTTGTTCGGCGCTGACCGCCATGGTAAGCGGATCGATGATGATATCTCTCTTTTCGATCCCGTACTGCGCCGCTGTATCCACAATGGTCCTGGCGGCCTCCAAACGGCCTTCCGCTGTTTCGGGAATACCGTCCTCGGTGATCGTAAGCCCAATCACTACGCCACCGTACTTTTTTACAAGGGGGAAAATTGCCTCCATAGAGGCAGTTTTTGCTGTTACGGAATTGACCAAGGGCTTTCCGTTATAAAGCCTCATGGCACGTTCCATCGTTTCAGGGTCAGCCGTGTCCAGCTGCAGAGGAAGGGGAGAGACCGCCTGCAGCTCCTGCACCACTTCGCACATCAGCGCAGTCTCATTGATTTCCGGAAGGCCTACGTTTACATCCAGCACATGGGCGCCAGCCTCCTGCTGAGCGATCCCTTCCTGCAACAGATAGGGGATATCATGTTCCCGCAGTGCCTGCTTAAACCGGGACTTTCCGGTTGGATTGATCCTTTCTCCAATGAGGACCGGCAGTGCTCCGAATTCCACCGCTCTGCTGCCGGAGGTGATCATCGTTCTGTGAGAAGCCGGCGGCGATTGGCAGGGAAGAGCCTTACAGCGCTGGACCATGGCTGCAATGTGCTCCGGTGTGGT
>JAETPP010000290.1 GCA_021771115.1 Bacillota bacterium
TTTCCGCGGTTGCGCCGGACCTTAGGCCCTCGTGCAGTTGAGATTTTGTTAGTTTGCGGCATTTGAATTTTTGCGCCTGGTGCCGACCAGCTGTGACAGCCGGGAAGAAAAGCAGTACCGGCCTGGAGGTCTGTTCCCTGGGGGGTACATCCAATAGGGGGCCGGAGCCCCCTGATTGGCCGTTTTTAAAAGGAGGGGGATTTCCAAGGGGGAGGGAAAACCGAAATCCCTCCCCCTTGGAGGATCTTTGGTACTTTCCATCCTTGGAAAGTACTGCAGCCCCGGCCATTTGGAAAGAAGACCATCAGTCACGCTTCGCACGACAGCCTCCTTTGCGAAGGTGCCTTGGGAAGCGCTAAATTCCAGTTTATCCTCACATCCACATAGAAAAAGAGGCATACCATTTGGTATGCCTCTTTTTTGGTGCAAGTAAGCCTGTAAGCCGGGTTCTGTCTTTTAAGACAGCCATCTATCTCGACGCACTGTTGCCAATACGCTCAAGCCGCCTCCCCGGGACGGCCGGGCCGGCCATATGTCCCTCCACGGCGTTGCTCCGGATAGAGTTTACAGCGATGGACTGTTCCCAGCCATCGGGTGAGCTCTTACCTCGCCTTTCCACCTTTTCCGGCCGAAGGCCGGTAGTCTATTTCTGTTGCACTTTTCCTAGGGTCGCCCCCGGCGGGTGTTACCCGTTATCCTTGCCCTGCGGAGCCCGGACTTTCCTCACAGACGGGCCTTTCGCCCCGCCCGCGCGGCTGTCCAGCTTACTTGCTTTGCTATCATACATGAAATTGGGTGGGCTGTCAAATTATTTTACATTGAGTTGTTCATATTCATGGTCTAGTTCCGCTTTGATCTGGTCCACACGCTTCATGACGTCCTCAATGGCCTCGATCTCGTCCCGGGGCTTATGGGTCTGCGCTTCGGACTGTGCCCTGTGCTGGATATCTTTCCGGAACAGAAATTTGAAAACAGTACGCACGAAGGGCTGAATGAAAAACAGCTGGGTGAAATAGGCGAAGGGGAAGTTGAAGCAGACCAGCTGGAGCCAATTGGCCAGGAGGGTGAGGACGTGGAAGCCGCTATAGTAGGGGTAGTAGAGCAGTGCCGCCAATAAGCTCATAGCAGGGCACATCAGCCCCACTGTGGCGCAAATGATGGCCGATTCAAAGATCATTGGGTGATTTCTGCGGGGATCAAAAACACGCCGGGCCAGTTGGAAAGAGCAGGGACTGCCCATAAAAATTTCAAGGCAATAGGCAAGGCAGAACTCCACCAGGACCACAGCCCAGATGGGCAGAAAGCGGCCGAACATATATACGCCGCCCTGGGCACGTATGGCCGCAAGTACGCTGGATGTGCCTGTGACGGCCATCAACGTGGAGCCGTTGACCACATACAGGCTGTAAAAAACATAGGCGTGTACGGTAATAATTACGGTCAAAAGTGCGAAAATCATTCGCTGGAATTGGTTTCTGGGCATAGTAAATACACTCTCTCCTTTGGGCATACAAAAAGACACATGCAGCCGGTCAGATCTGAAAACA
>JAETPP010000055.1 GCA_021771115.1 Bacillota bacterium
TATTTACCTTTCCAAGTATAACGGAACAAGCTGGTCCCGCGTGTCCACAGTTTTTTCCACGGGAATGACCACCAGGCTGTTTCTTCAAAAATACGGTGGGGATTTTTATGTGGGCTATTACAGCGCGGGGAAGGCAAATCTGGCGAAATGGGACGGAAGCGGCTGGACCCTGCTCTATTCCGCCGCCGCAAACGATATGGATATGACCGCCGGCAATTCCGGCGTATATCTCGCCTACAGCTCCATGGATAACAGCACCGTGTATGTTTATCAGCACACCGCTTCCGGCGGAGAACTGCTGGGCTCCTCCGCGGCCGTATGCGGCTATGCCGCCAATCTCTCCGTTACCGCCGAAAACGGGACCGTGGCCGTTGCATACCGGGACTTCACTTTGAATGACCGTGTTTACACCAAGGTGTACGGCGCAGGTCATGCCTGGACAGATGTGTCGCCGGTCAGCCTCGCGTCCAGCGGCGGCGCTGTCATTAAGCTTCATGGCAGTCAGCTCTGCCTGCTGACAAGCGGTTCCCAGGGCAATCTGCTTTATTGCCGGAGCCTGGCTGCAAACGGCTCCTGGACCCGGGAAGGGGGAGAATACGCACAGGGGAACGTCATTGACCAACAGCTCTGCTTTGTGGACGAGATGCCCTGTGTGATCTATAAACGCAGCACATCTCAGGAGACTGTTTCAAGGCTGGAGGCTGCGCAGCTGATCGACGGAGCCTTTGCGCCAATGGGAGAGTATCTTGCCTCTGACAAGGGGATTTCGTCTCACCGCCTTCATGCCTGTAACGGGAAGCTCTACGCCGCGTATCTCAGTGGGGACGGCTATGCCTCTAAGCAGCTGAACCTGAAATCCTACACTCCGCGCACCGGCCATACCGGCTCTGACGGCGGCAACAGCGGTGATGGCGGCAACAGCAGCGATAGCGGCAACAGCGGTGGCAGCGGAGAGGATTCCCCCACAGCCCCCGCAAGGCCCGATCCTTTTGAGGATGTAAAATCCGGCGAGCACAGCTATTACTATGACGCGGTTCTTTGGGCGCTGGACGCCGGTATCACCGCGGGAAAAACCGATACGCTTTTTGTACCCTTTGAGGCTTGCACCCGCGGTCAGGTGGTGACCTTCCTCTGGCGTGCCGCAGGAAAACCGGAACCCGCCGCAAAGATAAGCCCATTTACCGATGTTCAGGATTCCCGTTCATTTTATTATAAAGCGGTGCTCTGGGCCGCTGAAAGAGGTATTACCGCCGGAAAGACCGATACGCTTTTTGCCCCCTTTGAGGCCTGCACCCGCGGTCAGGTGGTGACGTTCCTCTGGCGTGCCGCCGGTAAACCCGGTCTCAGCGTTTTCCCGTGACACACTACTTTAAGCCGTAGAGCGCATCGTCAAAAAGGCTCAGGCCCCGGAAGGTTTTTCAAACGGCTACAAGAGCGGCGTGACCGATAAGGCCACGCCGCTCTTGTAAATTCTTGTTTTTTTCAGCGCTCGGAAAAAACCGAGCTTTTTCAAAAAGCTTTTTAGCCTTCCTTGACCGCTTTTTCAAATCTCTCCAGGGCTGCTTTCAAAACCCACTGGGGGCAGGCGATGTTGATGCGCTCGAAACCTGCGCCTTCCTCTCCGAAGAGATATCCTTCATCCAGGAAAAGCTCAGCTTTTTGTACCATCAGCTCCTCCAGCTCTTCCTTTGTTTTGCCCAGGGCGGTACAGTCCAGCCACATCAGGTAGGTGCCCTCCAGGTCGATGACCTTGATCTGCGGCAGATGCTCTTCAAAGAAGGCCTTGGCAAACCGGAAGTTGTCCCAAATCACGGAAAGGCACTCCGTGAGCCAGGGGCGGCACTTGGTATAAGCGAGGCGGCAGGCCTCAAAGCCCAGGGCGCCGGGGCCGGAATGGCCCTGGATCTCCCGGAACCTTTCCCGGTCTTCTTTTTTGGGGATCACAATGTTGGAGGTCTGCATGGCGGCCAGGTTAAAGGTTTTGCTGGGAGCGGTGCAGACGATCACTTCACTGCCGAAGTCTCCGGCCTGGGAAAATACCGTGTGGGTATGGCCGGGCATGATCAGATCGGAATGGATCTCGTCACTGACGATTTTCACGCCATGCTTCAGGCAGATCTCGCCTACCCGTTTCAATTCTTCCTTTTTCCAAACCCGTCCCACCGGGTTGTGGGGGCTGCAGAAGATCAGCATTTTGCTGTCCTCCTCCGCGGCGATTTTCTCCAGCAGATCATAATCTATGGTATAAGCATGATCCCGATAGACCAAAGGACAGCGCTTGATCCGGCAGTTGTGGTTTTCCGCCGCCATGTAGAAGGGATAGTATACGGGCGGCATGACGATCACGCCGTCGCCGGGCTCACAGAAGGCTTTTACCAGCGTAAACAGGGCGGGAACCACCCCCAGGGTGCACACGATATGCTCCGGGTCGATCTCCCAGCCATGCTCCTGCTTCATCCAGGCGCACACAGCTTCGTAATACTGCTTGGTAGGTCCTGTATAGCCCAGTATATGGGTATCCAGATACTCCTTCAGGCCTTCCCTGATCTCCGGCGCGTTTTTAAATTCCATATCCGCCACGGAGAAGGGAACGATCCCGGGGGACAGATCGGGCTTTTTCTCCTTCATGCCGTCCCATTTGCCGGAGCCTGAGTCTGTACGGTCTATAAGGGTCTCAAAATCATACTTCATTACTGCCGCCTCCTGAATTTTTAGGAAATTGCTGTTCGGTTTTGTCCTTTTCTACCAAAATAATAGATTCTTTTCCTCGCTGTGTCAACAGAAAAACACAAATTTCCGACAGTGCTGTTCCTGGCTTATGCTTTCTTCTTGGAAGCGGTTTTCTTCGTGCCGTCGGCATTGATTCCGGCTTTTTTGCAGAATTCCTTCATGCAGCAGTTTTCGCACATGGCCTTTCTGGCGGTGCAGACCGCCCGGCCGTGCAGCACCAGCCGGTGGCAGAAATCATTGGATTCCTCCGGCGGCAGTACCGCTCTGAGGTCATCCTCCACCTTGACGGGAACCGTGTTTTTTGTCAGCCCCAGCCTGCCGGCAATGCGGATACAATGGGTATCTGTGACCACGGCGGGCTTGCCGTAAATATCGCCCACCACCAGGTTGGCGGTTTTTCTCCCCACGCCGGGAAGCCGGGTCAGGTCTTCAATGGTATCCGGCACTTTGCCGCCGAACTCATCCCGAATCATCCGGCAGGCGGCCAGAATATCCTTGGATTTGATCTTATAAAACCCGCAGGAACGAATGAGCTCGCCGATCTCCTCCTCCGTTCCCTCGCAGAAGGCCTCCAGGGTGGGAAAGCGGGCAAAAAGCGCGGGGGTCACTAAGTTTACCCTGGCGTCCGTGCATTGGGCGGAAAGCCGGGTGGAGATCAAAAGCTGCAGGGGGTCCCGGTATTCCAGTGAACAGATGGCGTCCGGGTATTCCTGCTTCAAAGCGTTTACCGCCAAAAGAGCCAGTTCTTTTCTTGTCATAGAAAATCCATCCTTTTTTAACCGGACGGCGGAAACGTTCCCTGCAAAACCGGGTACAAATTCGCGCCGTCTGGCTATGTTGACAATATTCTACACCCCGCAGGAAAAAAAGAAAAGAGGATTTTTTTCTTTCCTGTTGTCACGGCGCGAAATTTCGAGTATAATAAATTCCTAGTTGTAGTAGGCAGAGAAGAAAAAGCATACAATATGTGAAACGCGCAGCAGATGCTTTATGAGCATGGCCCGCGGGGAAAGGATGAGCGGTATGTTTCAGGATTTGATGGATTCCATCGGGTTTGTCACAGAAAAAGATCAGGCGGTAGGAGAGGCAATGGGGCAGGAGCTTGCCCGCCAGCGCAGAAACCTGGAGCTGATCGCTTCGGAGAATATCGTTTCTCCCGCGGTGATGGCGGCCATGGGCAGCGTGCTGACCAATAAATACGCGGAGGGCTATCCCGGCAAGCGGTATTACGGCGGGTGCCAGTGCGTGGATGTGGTAGAGGAGATCGCCAGAGAGCGCGCCTGCAAGCTGTTCGGCGCGGAGCATGCCAACGTGCAGCCTCATTCCGGGGCCCAGGCCAATCTGGCGGTGTATTTTGCCCTGCTGCAGCCCGGAGACACGGTGCTGGGCATGAACCTGGCGGAGGGCGGCCATCTGACCCACGGTTCTCCCGTCAACATGTCAGGGGCCCTGTATCATTTTGTACCCTATGGGGTAGACGCCGAAACCGGGCGGATCGACTATGATAAGCTGATGGCTCAGGCCATGGCGGAAAAGCCGAAAATGATCGTGGCGGGCGCCAGCGCCTACCCCAGGGCCATCGATTTTCAGAAATTCCGGGAGATCTGCGACGCCTGCGGCGCGTATCTCATGGTGGATATGGCCCATATCGCGGGCCTGGTGGCGGCGGGCTGCCACCAAAACCCCGTTCCCTATGCCGATGTGGTGACCACCACCACCCACAAGACCCTCAGAGGCCCCCGGGGCGGAATGATCCTCTGCCGGGAGCAGTACGCAAAGCAGATCGATAAAGCCATTTTTCCCGGCACCCAGGGCGGCCCCCTGATGCACGTGATCGCCGGAAAGGCCGTGTGCCTGGGCGAAGCGCTTCAGCCCGCGTTCAAGGCCTATGGAGAGCAGGTGGTGAAGAATGCCGCCGCATTGGCAGAGGGCCTTCTGAAGCGCGGCGTAAGCCTGGTTTCCGGCGGTACGGATAACCATTTGATGCTCATTGATCTTTCCGAAAGCGAACTGACCGGAAAAGAGCTGGAGCGCCGTCTGGATGAGGTGTATATCACCGCCAATAAGAACACCGTTCCCGGAGAAAAGCGCAGCCCCTTCACCACCAGCGGCGTTCGGCTGGGAACTCCCGCCGTCACCACCAGGGGCTTAAGAGAAGAGGATATGGACGAGATCGCCGCCTGTATTGCCCTTGCCATGGAGGACGGCTTTGAAGCCAATGTGGCCGAGCTGCGCCGCCGGGTAGAGGCAATTTGCAGCAAATATCCCCTGTATCAGTAAGGCTACGAAAGATGGACAGGGAAAAAGCATTTGAAGAGATGCTTGCCTTTGTGCTCGAAAGACAGGCGGAGACTATAGAACAGATGGAGCGCTTAAAAGGCCAGAATAAAACAAAAACTGCCACCTACCGGCAGCTGATGGGGAACAAAATAATGTACGAGAACATGGTGTCGCTGTACCGGCTTTTCGGTCTGTTAGAGGGCTCTGAAGCGAAGAAATAAGATCGTTTGCCGGTGTAGCTTCCATCTTGGAAAGGGAGGGTTTTCATGCCTGCGCCTCTTGCGGACAGGATCCGTCCGGCTTCTCTGGACGATGTGGTGGGCCAGAAGCACATTCTCGGCCTCGGCAAGGCCCTGCGGAAGATCATTGAGTCCGGGCGAGTCCCCAACATGGTGTTTTACGGCCCCTCCGGGGTGGGGAAAACCACCGTGGCCTCCATTATTGCGAAGAATACGGATATGCTGCTGGTAAAGCTCAACGGCACCACGGCCTCCACTGCGGATATCAAGGAGGCGGTTTCCCGGATCGGCACCTTTGAAAGCATGAACGGGATCCTGCTGTATCTTGACGAGATCCAGTACTTTAACAAAAAGCAGCAGCAGACTCTGCTGGAATTCATCGAAAACGGCAGTATCACTTTAATTGCCTCCACCACGGAAAACCCTTATTTTTATGTTTATAACGCCATTTTGAGCCGCTCTACCGTCTTTGAATTCAAGCCCGTGGAGCGGGAAGAGGTGGAAAAGGCTGTAGAGCGGGCATTTTCCCGGATCTCCGAAGAGCAGGGCAGAGAGCTCGTTTTGGAGGAAGGGGTATGCGGGCATATTTCCTTTGCCTGCGGCGGCGATGTGCGCAAGGCCATGAACGCGGCGGAGCTTTGCACCCTTGCCTGCGATGAGGGAGAGGAAGTCATTTCCGTCACCCTGGAAAGCGCGAAGGAGCTCACCCAGAAAAGCGCTTTGCGGTACGACAAGGGCGGAGACGAGCATTACGATATTTTATCGGCCTTCCAAAAATCCATGCGCGGCTCTGACCCGGATGCGGCTCTCCACTATCTGGCAAGGCTTTTGGAGGCGGGAGACCTGCCCTCCGCCTGCCGCCGCCTGATGGTCTGTGCCTGTGAGGATGTGGGCCTTGCCTGGCCCCAGATCATTCCCATTGTAAAGGCCGCGGTGGACGCCGCCATGATGGTGGGCCTGCCGGAGGCCGGGATCCCGCTGGGGGACGCGGTGGTGCTGGTAAGCACCGCGCCGAAATCCAATTCCGGCGCGGAGGCCATCGGCAAGGCCATGGCGGATGTACAGGCAGGCAAAACAGGGCCGATCCCCCGCACGCTCCAGAATAAGCATTATGACAGTGCCGAGGTACAGCAAAAAGGGCAGTTTTATCAGTACCCCCACGTGTTTCCAAACCACTGGGTGTCCCAGCAGTATCTGCCGGACGCTTTGCTGGGCGCTTCCTATTATGAATACGGCGATAATAAAAATGAACAGAGCTTTCAGGCCTATTGGGAAAAAATAAAGAAGCCGTAAAAAAGAATAAACAGGGAACAAAGCTTGTATGATAGTAAGAGCGGCCGTCAGGCCCAAAGGAATTTGTGAAAAACGCGGCAAAAAGGTGTGAGCCCGCTTTTTACCCCGGAAAGGAAAGTGGTCAAAATGAAACCCTCAGTTCTCAGAAATCTTCCGCACAGCTTGTGCGCCGTAGGCGTGAAGGATGGCAAAAAGCAGAACGCCTGTATCGTCAATTCCGTGATGCAGGTCTCAAAAGCTACCAAATCCGTGTCGCCTTTTGTGGCGGTGAGCCTGAACAAGGCAAACTACAGCACGGAGTGTATCGAGAAAAACGGGATCTTCACGCTTTCCGTGCTTTCTGAGGATACGCCCGCCACAGTGATCGGGGCGCTTGGATACGTTTCGGGAAAGAAAACGGATAAGCTGGAAAATGTCAGGCACAAGGTGCTGGCGGAGGGTGTGCCGGTCATCAAGGCAAATACCTGCTGCTGGTTTTTGTGCCAGGTAAAGGAGTCCCTTGAGATTGCGGAGCAAAAGCTCTATATCGCCGAGGTCATTGCGGGAAGCGATGAAGCGGTGGGCACGCCGATGAGCTATAACTACTATGTAGAGCGCCTGGGAGGGCTTTCCCCTTTAAAATCGCCTACATATCTGCCGCCGGAAAGCACCTTTGAGAAGAGCAGCGGAGAAAGCTTTGTCTGCTCGGTGTGCGGATATGTGTACAGCGACCCCCGCGTTGGCTTTGAAGAGTTGTCGGAAGATTGGGTGTGCCCCATCTGCAAAATGCCGAAGAAGGCTTTTGTGAGGAAAAAATAAAGTGGAAAAAGAACCGCAGCATCTTCCATTTCCGGAAGGCGCTGCGGTTTTTTCGATCGCTTTTGCTTTGTAAAAAGCTTATTGCATTACATTTTCAGCAGAGGTAGAGGGAAGATCCCCCAAATTGTTGCTATCGATGCCGTCCGGCAAAGAGCGCAGATATTCGCTGCCGTTCCGGCTGGCAATGGCCACCCCGCGAATGCCGCCCTGCTTTGCGAGAGAAACGCCGTCCCGTTTGGAAAGCACGGTGCCGTCTGAAAGCTCATAGCCGGAGATCTTTCCGTTTTTGCGCACCAGCCGGGCAATGCTTTTGGCGTCTTTATTGGGGACGGGATTCATAATATTGATGTTTGCGGGTAAATTGCCGATCCTGCCGTTTGTTTGCTGATTCATGAAGCTGCTTCCTTTCTTGCGCGTGGCGCGGAGATTCAAAATAACAATAAATATTTTGCTTCCTCTCCGCTGTCTTTATACAGGAAGGAGAAGTGAATTTTTCCAGCCGGGAAACATGATTTTTGCATGAAAAAACGGAAAAATCCGGAATCGTATTCGGAATAAGTAAAGAAAAACCTGTGATTCCTTTCTTATGGATTGCTTTCTTTTGGGAAATAGGCTATAATTTTTTCTGGATTTTGACCGGCTGTACCGAAAAACGGATTTGGAAAGGACTGGTTCAGAAGTGGAAGCACAGGAACTAAAAGCGCTGCGGGTCACCGCGGCAAAGGTTCGTCTGGGGATCCTGGAGGGCGTGTATCACGCAAAATCCGGGCATCCCGGCGGCTCTCTTTCTTCAGCGGAGCTTTTTACGTATCTGTATTTTAAGGAAATGAGGATCGACCCTAAAAACCCGAAGGACAAGGATCGGGACAGGTTTGTGCTTTCCAAGGGCCACTGTGCTCCCGGCCTCTATTCCGTGCTGGCGCAGCGGGGCTATTTCCCGGAAAGCGAGCTGCAAAAGCTGCGCCATATCGGCACCATGCTCCAGGGCCATCCGGATATGAAGGGGACCCCCGGCGTGGATATGAGCTCCGGCAGCCTGGGCCAGGGAATTTCCTGCGCTGTCGGCATGGCCATGGCGGGAAAGCTGGATGAAAAAGACTACCGGGTGTATACGCTTTTGGGCGATGGAGAAAGCGAAGAGGGCCAGGTGTGGGAAGCGGCCATGTTCGCCGGGCATAAGAAGCTCGATAACCTGTGCGTGATCGTGGATTATAACGGCCTGCAGATCGACGGCCCCATTTCCCAGGTGGGCGGCCCCGAGCCGCTGGATGAGAAATTCCGGGCTTTCGGATTTGAAGTCATGAATATTGACGGGAATGATTTCGAGGAAATAGAAAAGGCCTTTTCCGCCGCGAGAGCCTGCAAAGGAAAGCCCTTTGTCATCATCGCGAAAACCGTAAAGGGAAAGGGAGTGTCCTTTATGGAAAATCAGGCGGGCTGGCACGGAAAAGCGCCCAACGCGGAGGAATATGAAACCGCCAAAAAGGAATTGGAAGCGAGCCTGGAGGTGCTGACAAATGCGTGAGGTCGTAAAAAAGGCAACGAGAGAAAGCTTTGGAGAAGCGGTGACCGTTCTGGCGGAGCAGAATCCCGATATCGTGGTGCTGGACGCCGACCTGGCAGAGGCCACGAAAACCGGGATCTTCAAGAAAAAATATCCGGATCGTTTTATCGACTGCGGCATCGCCGAGTGCAATATGGTGGGCATCGCCGCCGGCCTTGCCACCTGCGGAAAAATTCCCTTTGCGGCAAGCTTTGCCATGTTTTCCGCCGGGCGGGCCTTTGAGCAGGTTCGCAATTCCGTGGGTTATCCTCACCTGAACGTGAAGATCGTGGGCTCTCACGCCGGCATTTCCGTGGGGGAGGACGGCGCCACCCATCAGTGCTGTGAGGATATTGCCCTGATGCGCGCCATTCCCGGCATGGTGGTTCTAAACCCGGCGGACCATTACGAGATGCAGGCCGCTGTAAAAGCGGCGGCGGAGTATAAGGGCCCGGTCTATCTTCGTTTGGGCCGTTTGGCGGTGGAAAGCGTTCACAATAACGAAGATTATACCTTTGAGATTGGCAAGGGGATCACCCTGCGCCCTGGTAAGGATATTACGATCATTGCCACCGGTTTGATGGTGGGCGAGGCTGCAAAGGCGGCAAAAGCTCTGGAAGAGCAGGGGATCGACGCCCGCGTCATCGATATGCACACCATCAAGCCTTTGGATGAGGACCTTGTGCGAAAAGCTGCCAAAGAGACCGGCCGCATTGTTACGGTGGAGGAGCATAGCGTCATCGGCGGCTTGGGAGAGGCTGTGGCTTCCTGTCTGTGTGAAACCTGCCCTGTGCCAGTGAAAAAGCTGGGCGTGAACGATGTGTTCGGCCATTCCGGCCCAGCCGTCGATCTGCTGAAGGAATTCGGCCTCTGCGCGGAGAACATAGAAGCCGCCGTCAAGCAGCTGGTAAAGAGCTGATACGAAATGAAGACGATCATTCGAAGCGCCCTTCCCGAAGACTATGAAGCCCTCGCAGCCCTGAACCGGGAGGAAATGGGATACGAGTATCCGCCGGAAAAGCAGAAGGAAAAGCTAGTGCGCCTTTTGGCAGACGGCAGAAATTGTATTCTGGTCGCCCAGCAGGGAGAAAAAATAGTGGGCTATGTCCACCTGGTGGATTACGACGTGCTGTATGCTCCCCACATGAAAAATATCATGGGGATCGCCGTCAGCTCCGCCTGCCGCCGCACCGGGATCGGCAAAACGCTGCTGGAAGCGGCGGAGGTCTGGGCAAGGGAGACGGGGGCCCAGGGTGTTCGCCTGAACTCCGGTGAGACCCGAAAGGATGCTCACCGCTTTTACCGCGCCCTGGGATATCAGGGAGAAAAAATGCAGTTGAACCTGAAAAAATCCTTTGAGGAGTGATCAAAGCATGAAAAAGCCGCTTTCCTGTTTGCTGGCGCTTTTCATGATCCTGCAAATTGCGGTTTGCGCCGCGGCAGAGGAACTGCCGGAAAACGATTCCCCGTCTCTTTCCTCCAGAGTGCCCCTTTCCACCGTGAAGGAATGGTGCGGACACGGGACGGAATATTTTGATAAATTCGGCGTGACCCGGCAGAAGCTCGTAAAGGAGCTTTCCGCCCATGAGCACGACAACTACTATTTGGGCACGCCGGAAATCGGGATGGACTGGCAGTCTCCCAACGGCGATACTTCCTATAATGGCTCGCCGGGAACGAACTGCGCGGGGTTTGTAGCCTATGTCCTGCGAAAATGCGGGCTGAAAAGCGGCGACGTGATCGCCACGATGAAGAAGGGGACCCACACCAGCTGGGGCGGCGGCAGACCTTACGCCATGCTTTCCAACGCCAGCAATTACTGTACCCTGGTGCAAAAGGGCAACCTGATCGCCCATGTGTTCGGCAGCCGTGATGAAATGCTGAGAAGCGGAAAGTGCGAAAAGGGAGATATCATTCTCCGTCTCTGGACCAATAATTTTGACGACCCGAACGACCACGACAATCATTTGATGATCTTCTGGGGAAGCCGCCCCGGTGAAAACAAGGTGTGGCACACGGCTTCCGGCAGAAACCATATCGGCGAAATGATCCACGAAGCCGGGGCGTCCTTTATCCTGATCAAATTTGCCCCGCCCGCGTCGCCGGTGGCGGGCTTTCGGGATGTGTGGGATACGGACTGGTACGCCGAGGCGGTGCAGTACATGAAGGATACCGGCCTGATGAGCGGGGTGGAGGAAAAGCTGTTCGAGCCCCTGGGCGTCACCACACGGGGCCAGTTTATGGCTATCCTGTGGAGAATGGCCGGAAAGCCGGAGCCCCTGTCCCAGGAAATGGAGTTTTCCGATGTGCAGCCGGAGCAATACTATGCCAAGGCCGTTTCCTGGGCAAAGGAAAAGGGCATTGCGGCAGGCTATGCGGACGGTACCTTCCGCCCGGGACAAAAACTGTCCCGCCAGGATATGGCGGTGCTTCTCTATCACTACTGCGCCTCTCTGGGGCTGGATACCGATGCTTCCGCCGAGCTTTCCCGTTATCAGGACGCCTACCGGATAGAGCCCTACGCCCGGGTCGCCATGAAATGGGCCAATGCCGAGGGACTGATCGCGGGCACCTCCTCGACCACTCTTTCTCCCGGAGCCGCCGCCCTTCGCTGCCAGACGGCGGCGATCCTGATGCGCCTTCAAAAGAGCATGTCTTAGGAAAGGCACGTCTCTAAAGAATAAGAACCTGTATTCACAACCTGTAAGCACCATCTGAGCGGTCTTTTGGAAGCCGTTCTGCACAAAGGAACCACTGATAAAATCACGCCTGACGGCTTTGCACCCATCTCGCTTGCATCTTTTCCGTCAGGATGCCCAACTCTTGCTTGCCAATCGCGAGATTGCCTGCGCAAGATTTGCACACCCTGGCGAAAAATCTGGCGGCGCGATCTGTGCGCAAGATTTCATCAGCGCTTCCTTGAATTTTCTTGCAATACGACAGTATTCCTGCGAAAATTTATCTTGAACGACTCCCAAAATCCTCGCTCATCTGGAGCTTTCGGTTATGAATACAGGTTCTAAAGCAAAAAAACGCTTGCGGACTAAAAAATCCGCAAGCGTTTTTCTGTAATACCTTTTTCAGCGATTATTGAGCTCCGCGTATTGCAGCAGGTTTCTGCAAAGATACAGCACGAGCAAGGAAACCGGCACATTGAGCGCCGTGATTCCCAGGAACAGTCCCAAAAAGCCGGGGAGCGGGGCAAGGGTCATCAGCACCGCCCCCAGCACGATGCCGGGCGCAGCCATAAGCAGCAGCGCGAGAATATAGAAAAACATGATCAGCACCTTGGAGCTCACCGTGCCGAATACCCGCTCAACCAGCACGTTTCCGGCGGTAAACAGCAGGGAGAAGGAAATTCTCGCCACAATGCAGAACACGGTGTCCAGGGGAGAAGCGCCGATAATAAAGGCCACCGGCACAAAGATGATCACCGCCTCCAGCGCGTCATTCCAAAGGCTTTCCTTAATGGCATAGAGCAGCTTTTTCAGCGGAGGCTCCGGAATGAGGTACAGATAGGGCTTCATCAGTTCCCGGTTAAACCTTCCCAGGGCAGTGGAAAAGATCTGCATATAGGTGGCCATGGCAAATATACTGACGATCGCACCTTCCTCAAACTCCCGCATGAAGAAGGAAGCGGCAATGATACAGACCACAAAGATCAGAGAGAGATTGGAGAGGAAGAAGATGCCGGAGCGCCGGTTTTCCACGGCGTGCTTGTAGTAGATAGCGCTTGCACCCCAGCCTTTTCCCAGGCCAAGCTTTCCCATTCGCACCTTCTTGGGGACCACTTCGTTTAATTGCCCTTCCTTTTGGGCGGTAATGGCAGACTGGGCGGTTTCGGCGGTTTGCAGCACATCCTCATAATAGTTGTTTTTGCTCTTTACGATCAAAAGCACCAATACGGCGGCAAACACAAGGGTCAGGGCCAGGAGAAGAAGGCAAAGGAAGGTGTTCCCGGTCAGGATCCCTCCGGCCATGCCCGCCGCCCAGCCGGAAACAGGGAACAGAAGGCCAGGCAGAGTGGAAAAGAACTTTGCCCCCGCGCTTATGGCGGCGCCATAGTCCCTGCCGCCGTTCAGCATGGCGGAAAGCGGTTCACGGCAGGTAAATACTGCGGCCAAAAGATACAGGACAGCCGCTCCGTAAGCGCAGAAACGCACAGCGCGCCCGGCGTTTTCTTTCCCGCTGGTACGGGTATATACCGCCATGGCGGAAAGCTGGGCAAGAAACAGGGTCAAAGCATAGCCCGCGATAATGAGCAGCAGGCCGCCGTAGGAAATGCCGTACAGGGTATTCAGCCAGGAATACTGGAACAGCAGGAAAAAGCCCAGCAGAAGAGAAACCCCCAGCTGCCGGAACAGCCCGTAAAACAATACCCGGTTCGGGCTCAAGGGGGCGGGGAACACCAGCGTCACATCGGAAAGGGTGAACATGGGGGTGTTGCTTGCGCTGCCGTTTACGAACACCATCAGGAACATAATGGTGTAAAACAGGGAAAGGATCGCCACAAGCTCGGAAATATCCCGGGGCTCTGTCCCAACGGTCTCATTTTTGGTGAACGCCACCAGGGCGAATACCGCAATGAGAAACACACCGTAGATCAGCTTCGAGGGGCTTTTAAAAATGCTTTTGACCTGGTTTTTAAACTTTGTAAGGGTGAGATATACAAGGGGGCTTTTCACTTTGCCGCGCCTCCCTCCGGAGCGCCCTCGGTGATCTCAAAGAACAGCTCCTCCAGTGTTTTTCCGTCGTCCTGGCCGTTTATCTTTGTGGCGGCAAAGCGTCCGTTCATCATGATGTTCGCCACATCCCAGTAATCCTCCACGCTGTCGATCATATGGGTGCTGATCAAAACGGAAGCGCCGCCGGCCTTCAGCTCCCGGAAAATGGTTTTCAGCTCCTTGATGGCGTGGGGGTCAAGTCCTACCAAGGGCTCATCAAATACGATCACGCTGGGCTTGTGGCACAGAGCGCAGCAAATGGAAAGCTTCTGCTGCATGCCCTTGGAAAGCTCCTTGCCCAGCTTATCCTTCTTATCCCACAGCTCCAGCCGCTCCAAAAGCTGCTGGGTATAGGCCTCGTCCTCCACGCGGTAGGCCCGGCGAATGAATTCCAAATGCTCGGAAACCGTGAGCAGATCGTACACCGCGGGCATTTCGGGAATGTAGCCCAGCTGGCGCTTGGCGTCCACAGAGGTATTCTCAAAGCCGTTTATTTCGATGCGTCCCGTAAACCGCAGAAGTCCGGTAATGCATTTGATAATGGTGGATTTTCCGGCGCCGTTGGGCCCCAGCAGAATACCGATCTGCCCATCGCCCACGGCAAAGCTGATATTGTCGTTTGCCACATTTTTTCCGTATTTTTTCGTAACGCCACTGATAGAAAGCATATCTTTACATCCTCTTTCTGTTAGGGATTTCCCACGATACGGCTTTCATTCTATCAGGAAACGCAAAACCCCGCAAGATATTGCCCTTATCTGTAAGACTTTTGACAGAAAGCGTGTCGGGAATCGGAAAGAAACGAAAAACTTCATACTGGACAGAAAACGGGAAATGATATAAAATAAAGCCTGCGGAAGGTGGAAACATTTTCCTGAAGAATGTTTATCTGGAAAGGATGAAAGCATATGGAGCTGAAACAGGGAATTTATTGGACAGGCATTTTAGATCGTGACCTGCGCGTGTTTGACATCATCATGGAAACGGAATTTGGCACTACGTACAATTCCTATGTGGTAAAGGGAACAGAAAAAACCGCCCTCATTGAAACGGCTAAAGCAAAATTCTGCGAGGAATACCTGGAAAAGGTAAAGGCTGTCACCGAGATCGGAGATATCGATTATCTCATTGTGGACCATACGGAGCCGGATCACGCCGGCAGCGCCGAAAAGCTGTTGGAGCTGAACCCGGAAATTGAAGTCATCGGCACTGCGGGCGCCCTCAATTTCCTTTCCCAAATCATGAATAAGCCCTTTAAGTCCCGGGCGGTAAAGGATGGGGAAGAAATCGATCTGGGCGGAAAAACCCTGCGTTTCCTGGTGGTTCCCAACCTCCACTGGCCGGATACCATGTATACCTATCTTCCGGAGGATAAGGTGCTCTTTACCTGCGATTCCTTCGGTTCTCATTACTGCTGTGAGGGCATTCTTCGCAGCAAGGTGGAAAACGAAGAGGGCTACTGGCGCGCCGCGAAATATTATTTTGACAATATCCTCGGCCCCTTTAAGTCCTTTATGAATAAGGCGCTCGACCGGGTGGAAGGCATGGAGATCGATATGATCTGCCCCGGCCACGGCCCTGTGCTGGATGTTGGACTCCCCGAGCTGTTCCAAACCTATCGGGAATGGAGCAGGGTGGAAAATCCCAACCAAAAGAAAACTGTAGTGATCGCCTATGTCAGCGCTTACGGCTATACCGGCCAAATGGCAAAGGTGATCGGTGAGGCCATGGAAGCTCAGGGAGTGGCTGTGCACACTTACGACCTGGTAACGGATGATTGCTCCGCCCTTGCCGCTGATCTCCTTTACGCCGATGGCATTCTCCTGGGATCTCCCACTATTCTGGGAGACGCCTTAAAGCCCATTTACGATCTTTCCACCACGCTGCTTCCCACCATTCACGGTGGCAAGCAGGCGGCGGCCTTCGGCTCTTACGGTTGGACGGGCGAGGCGGTCCCCAACCTGACCCAGCGCCTGCAGCAGTTGAAAATGAAGGTATCGGACGGCCTGCGGCTGCGCTTCAAGCCCAGCGAGGAAGAGCTTGCCCAGTGCAAAGCCTTCGGCGAGGACTTTGCAGCCAGGGTAAAAGGATAAAGCGGCAATATATCGCCCGTTTTCAGCGGGTTCAAATCCGTGCCGTCTGGCTATCGCCAGAAGCAGGGAACAGGAGCTTTTAGGCGTTTGCCTGTGCATCACGGATTTTGCCTATTGGCTTTTTCTCACAGATCTGGGCGTCATTCGGAGCTGTACCGGCCGGGGCATTGGAAAGTCGCTGGTGCAAAAGGCTTTAGAGCTTGCAGGCGGCGAGAAAAATATCATCATGTACACCTGTGCCAACGAAAACGCCGTTCCCTTCTATGAAAAGCTGGGCATGAAAAAGCCGGACGATGTGATGATGTATAATCACGTGGAATGGACGGATTTTACCGTGCAGTGAGAAAAGCCTGCCGCAGCGCGCATAGTTTACCGGTTTTCTGGAATACTGCTGGTATCATTTCTTTTCGGAAAGGATGCGGCGGATATGCAGAAAAAGGATCTGGAAAAAATGGATCAAAGCGCCAGAGCGTATTTTGATTCTCTCCCGGTTTTATTACAGGAGCAGTTGACCCAAAGCGGCGTGACCATGACCACAAAGGAGCAGCTGGAAGCCTACTGTAAAAATATACTGGGAGAAAGCGGAAAAGCAGAAGGATAAGCTCAAAAGCAGGGGTGTGCCCGAAAAGGCGCGCCCCTGCTTTTTGCGAAATTTTCTTGAGATAAGGCGGCCTTGAAAAGCGAAAATCTCCCGGAATAGAGCGGTTTTCTTGCACTAATTTTATAAATTTGCTTTTTCGGTGGACGGAGAATTATGAAAAAGGTAGATTCTCCGCGATTTCGTTGACTTTCCGCAGGAAGAAGGCTATAATAAAGCCACAATAAAGCTTTCGAGTATCGCGGCGCAAGCCGCACTTTTCAATACAACTCCTCCCCAAAAGAAGAGAGAGGGCCGGAATTTCCGGCCCTCTCTCTTCTTTTGAGTTGTTAGTTGTTAGTAATTAGTTGTTAGAAAGAACATTTCACTGTCATCCTGAGGAACGCAGTGACGAAGGATCTCGACCTGTACCAGACCGGCGCAAAAAAACCGTCCTTCATTGCTCATTGCTCATCAATTTACCATTCATGCCTACAAAAGCATTGTATCAAGCTCAAACCAATGCTCCGTCAGCCAAAGGAGCTCCTGCAGGAAGCGTTCTACTTTTTCTGTGGGCCTTTCCTGAAAAAGCCGGGGCAAGATCCACCAGGGCATTTCCAGGCACCAGGTCAGCCGCAGGGCGTCCGCTAAATCGTGGCGGCTCAAGGGGAGAAAAGCGGAAAAGCCCTCCCGGAAGGCCTCTGCTTTTTTTCTGTCCAGCACACCGTCCTGCAAAGCGAGGGAAAGCAGGGCACGGCCGGCGTCGTGCCAGGCAAAGCCGTACTGGCTGCGGTCAAAATCCACAATGGCGGAAAGCCTGTCCGGCAGGAAAAGCAGGTTATCGGCGGCAAAGTCCTCATGTCCAATGCCTCTGGGAAGCCGGTTCAGAAAGCTTTCCGTTATCTGCTCCAAAATGGGTTCCTGTGCCAGCACAGCCTGCCGGAAGGCTTTCTCACTTTGAAAAAGCGGATCCTCCCGGCAGGCACGGTAATGAGCCCGCAGTCCTTGCAGAAGCTGACTGCTGCGAAGGGGATATCCCTTTACCTTCTGGGGCGGAAGCGCCGCAAAGGCTTGGTGGAGCTTCCCACAGGCGGTCCCCAGGCTGCGCAGCTGCTCAGTGGTGGCGGCAGCGGGGGTTTCGGTCACACCGGGGCAGAACTCCATCACCGTATAAGAGATCTCCTGGTCGATCTGCCGGATCGTCTGCTCCTTGTATAGCCGAAGGGCGGGGCAGGGGACGCCACGGCTTTTGGCAAACACCTGGCGCTGCAAAGCGGCCTCCAGATTAGTTAAGTCCTTCCCGTA
>JAETPP010000291.1 GCA_021771115.1 Bacillota bacterium
CTGACTGCGTGCTGGGTCTTGCCACAGGCTCTTCTCCCATTGGAACCTACCGGGAGCTGGTGAAAAGCTGCGAAAAGGGGATTTTGGATTTTTCCAAAGTGCGCACGGTGAATTTAGATGAGTATTGCGGCCTTTCCCCTGAAAACCCTCAAAGCTACCGGTACTTTATGAACACCAATCTGTTTGACCATGTGAACATCGACAAGAAGAATACATACCTGCCGGATGGTGCCGCAGCCGATATGGAGAAAGAGGCGGAGCGCTATGAAAGCCTGGTCGATAGTCTGGGCGGCGCCGACCTGCAGCTTTTGGGGATCGGCCACAACGGGCATATCGGCTTTAACGAGCCTACCGACAGCTTTCCCCGGTACGTGCACCAGGTAGATCTTACCGAAAGCACCATTCGGGCCAATTCCCGGCTCTTTGACCGCATTGAGGATGTACCCACCAAGGCCATCACCATGGGGATCGGCACCATTATGAAGGCCGCCCGCATTCTCCTGATCGCCGGGGCGGATAAGAAGGAGATCATAGAGAAGGCCATGTACGGCGAGATCACTCCCCAGGTGCCAGCTTCCGTGCTCCAGCTGCACAGGGATGTGACGGTCATCACCTGCAGGGGCTAACTGGTTATTGGGCCGCCGGAAAGATTTCACAAAGCAAGCTCTTGACAGGTCTTGCTGATTTTTGCTACAATGACAAAGTAACCTGAATACCCGGTCAAAAAAGCCGTCAAGCGGCTGAAAGCTCCTCAGAAGGGGAGGGCAAGACCGGTTTAGGTCAATGCGTGATATTTGTACAGTCAAAGAAAAGCCACGAAGGCAAGCTGCGTCCCAAGGAAGGGCCTTGTTTTCGCGGCTTTTTTGACTGTGAATTTTTGAAAGGAAAAGGAAGAAAGCTATGTCAAAAACAAAAAAGTACGTGTGGGAAATGGTGGTTGCCGCCCTCTGTATTGCTCTGGGGATCGTACTGCCCGTGGCGGTGCATGGAATTCCCAATGCGGGAAGCGTTATTTTACCGATGCACCTGCCGGTTTTGCTTTGCGGCCTGCTTTGCGGCCCGGCCTATGGCCTTGCCTGCGGCGTTTTGACGCCGCTGCTGTCCAGCCTGCTCACCTCCATGCCTCCCGCGGCGATTTTACCCAGCATGATCTGCGAGCTGGCCGTGTACGGTTTTGTGGCGGGCCTGCTGATTTTGCTGGTGCGCACCGGTTCTCAAATTGCCAATGTGTATCTTTCCCTGATCGGCGCCATGCTCATCGGCAGAGTGGTTTACGGTGTGGTCAACGCACTGATTTTCCGAGCGGGAGAGTATTCTCTGGAAATGTGGCTCACGGCTTCCTTCGTTACCGCGCTGCCGGGCATCATCATTCAGCTGGTGCTGCTGCCGCTGGTGGTGCTGGCGCTGCGCAAAGCAAAGCTTGCATTCCAGCCTTAAGGAAAGTAAGTGCTGGCTTTGCTTCAGCAAAGCTGGCGTTTCAGCCTTAAGGAAAGTAAGTGCTGGCTTTGCTTCAGCAAAGCTGGCGTTTCAGCCTTAA
>JAETPP010000056.1 GCA_021771115.1 Bacillota bacterium
GAGCTGGAACCTCTCCACCATGCTAACGCATGGTCCCCCTCCCCTTTCAGGGGAGGCAAGGGTTTTCACTTTTAAAGCAGCAAGCAAAATTTAGCAGCGACCCTTGGCCCCCCTGAAAGGGGGGCTGTCACGGCTTCGCCGTGACTGAGGGGATCGGAGGCTATCGGTTCTATGTAGCTTCCTGCGTATACCAGATCCCTTCCGTCATGCTATCGCATGCTCCGCAGGCTGCGAAGCAGACTGTTTCCCCTCTGTAAACAAGGGGAGGCAAAAGGCCTCGCTTTTAGGCTAGTAAGCTGAATTTAGCACTTACCCTCTTTTGTTTCTCTCCCTAAACGGCCTCAAAAAGCAGGAAGCCCTGAACCGGCACGGTTCAGGGCTTCTTTCCCATTGTATCACAAACCTCCGCAAAGGAAGCGTCCGTCAATCCTCTACCTGGGCGGTGTAGAGCTGGTAATACTTGCCGCGCTGTTCCAGCAGGGCTTCGTGATTTCCCATTTCCGCAATGCCCTTATCGGAAATGTACAGGATACGGTCGCAGTTTTTAATGGTGGAAAGCCGGTGGGCGATGATAAAGGAGGTACGCCCCTTCAAAAGGGCCTGCAGGCCCTCCTGTAAAAGCCGTTCGGTTTTGGCGTCGATAGAGGAGGTGGCCTCGTCCAGCACCAGGATCTTGGGGTCGGAAAGCAGGGTGCGGGCAAAGGCGACCAGCTGCTTCTGGCCCTGGGAAAGCCGGGAGCCCCGTTCGTTTACCTGGGTGTAGTACCCATCCTCCATCTGGCTGATGAATTCGTGGGCGCAAACGGTTTTCGCGGCGGCGATCACTTCCTCATCGGTGGCATCCAGCCTGCCGTAGCGGATGTTATCCATGATGGTGCCGGAGAAGATGAAGCTGTCCTGCAGCATGATGCCCATTTGAGAGCGCAGAGAGTGCAGGGTGACTTTTGCGATATCGTGGCCGTCCAGCATCACTTTTCCGTCGTTTATATTATAGAACCGGGAAAGCAGGTTTACCACGGTGGTTTTGCCCGCGCCGGTGGGGCCAACCAGGGCGATGGATTCTCCGGGAGACACCTCTAAATCGAAATGCTCCAGCACGTTTATGGTGCCGTCATAGGAGAAGGTCACATCGTCGAACTTCACCGCGCCGCTGATGGGCGGCAGCTCCTCGGCGTCGGGAGCGTCGTCTACCGTAACGGGCTCATCCATCATTTCAAAGATGCGTTCCAGGTAGGCCACGGCGTTGATAAAGGTATTGTACAGGTTTGAAAGGTTCAGGATGGGCTGCCAGAACCGCCAGGCGTAGGAGGCCAGGGCGATCAGGGTGCCGATCTGCACCTGGGGGCCCAGCATCATCAGGCCCGTGAGGTACATGGCGCCCACCACCCAGGTGGAAATGTTATCCACAGAAAGCCAGATCAGGTTGGAGGTGTACTGCGCCTTCATCCAGGTGCGCTTGCAGTTCTGGTTCAGCTTGTCGTAGATCTCGGCGTTTTCTTCCTCCCGGACAAAGGCCTGGGTGATCTTCATGCCGTCCAGGCTTTCGTGAAGGTAGGCGTTCAAATTGGAGTTCTTGTTGGAATTGTCCTGCCAGGCCCGGCGCTGGGCGGGCTTGACCAGCATGACCACAACGACCAGAAGCGGCACGCCCGCCATCACCACTAAAGACAGCCGCACATCGCACAGCAGCATAAACACCGCGATCAGGATCAGGTTAAAGATCTCCAGCACGAAATTGATAATGCCGTTGGAAAGGGCGTCTGACACGCTGTTGATATAGTTTATCACACGGGTCAAAATCTTGCCGTGGGGCCTGTCGTCATAGAACTGGAAGGGCAGCTTTTGCAGGTGCTCGAACAGGTCCTTCCGGATATCGTAAATGATCTCCTGCCCCACCTCGATCATGTACTTGGAGCGCACTCTGGAAAACAGGACAGAGGCAAGAATGGCGCAGAGCATGATAACGGCCAGGATCGCAAGCTCGCCGTAATCCCGATTGGGCACGGACACGTTGATGCTCCGCTGGATGAGCAGCGGCCCTAAGAGCGCCGCCGCTGCGGAAATGGCGGAATACAAAAGGGCCAGGATCATTTTCTTCTTATGGCGGCCGATATAAGAGCCCGCCCGCAGCAGATGCTTGATATTAAATGGAGTTTCCAGGTTTTCATCTACATCGAATCTGTTTCTCGCCATCTGTTATTCCCCCTTTCCTGCTTCGGCCGCGGCCTCTTCCTCACTGCTGCCGTTCTGCAGCAGGAATACCTCCCGGTAATAGCCGGGCTTCTGAGAAAGCTCCGCATGGGTCCCGATTTCGGTAATGGTTCCGTTTTCAATGACCACGACCTTATCCGCCCGCTTGGTGGTGGAAATACGCTGGGCCACAATGATTTTGGTACAGGAGAAATCCAGGTTACTGAGCTGCTCCTGAATATATTTTTCCGTTTCCAGGTCCACCGCGCTGGTGGTATCGTCCAAAATAAGCACAGAGGGCCGCACCGCCAAGGCTCTCGCCAAAGCAATGCGCTGCTTCTGGCCGCCGGAAAGGCCGGTGCCCCGCTCGCCGATGATGGTATCAAAGCCATCCGGCAGCTTTTCGGCGAAATCCACATCCGCCATTTTGGCGTACCGCTTTACCTCTTCCTCGGAAAGCTCCGTATTGCCGTAAGCAATATTGCCATCCACCGTATCGGAGAACAGGAACACCTCCTGGGTGGCGATGCCGATGGAGGAACGGAGGCTGTGCAGGTCGTACCGGTTGACCGGAATGCCGTCTAAGGTGACCTCGCCCTTCGAGGGATCGGAGAAGCGGGGGATCAGGCTGACAAGAGAGGTCTTTCCCGCGCCGGTGGGGCCCATGATGGCCACGGTCTCCCCGGGCTTGATGGAAAGGTCGATCTGCCGCAGCACCGGGGTACCGTGGAGATTCAGCCCTACGTTTCGGAAGCTGATCTCCCCCTTCACCCTGCCTTCCGGCTTTACGGCGTCCTGGCGGCTGGCAATGGTGGATTTCGCATAGTACAGCTCAATGATCTTCCCGGCGCTTGCGAAAAACCTTTGCAGGTCGTTCAGGTGCATTCCCAGCATGCGCATGGGGTTTGTCAGCGTCCAGGTCAGGGAATTGAACAGCGTAAAGGTGCCGATGGTAATGCGCCCACTGATCAAAAACCCGCCGCCCACCAGCAGCACGGCAATGGACAGGGACTGGGACAGCGTATCTATGTAGGGGCTGAACTTCAGCCACATCAGGGAAGCGTTCTTGTTGGCCTCTTTATATTCCTGGTTCTTCTCGTCAAAGCGCTGGATCTCGTAGTCCTCCCGGGCAAAGGCCTTCACCACCCGGTTGCCGGAAATGTTTTCCTGGGCGGCGGTATTCAGCCGGGAAAGCTTCTCCCGCAGCTCCACGTACAGGGGGTGCACCCGCTTGGAGAAAAGATAGGTCAGGCCAAAGATGATGGGTGTTACCGCCAGCATGCTCAGGGCAAACAGCCAGTCTGTGACCAAAAAGACAATGGAGGCGGTGAGGAACATAAAGCCGCAGTCGATGAGCTGGCGAATGACCCAGGCCACCATAAAGCGGATCATATCCATATCGCCGGTAAGGCGGGTCATCAGGTCGCCGGTGCGGTTCCGGCTGTAAAAGGCCTGATCCTGCTCCTGCATATTTTTGTACAGATCCCGCCGAAGCCCGTAAATCAGCTTTTGGGAGCAGCTTTCATAGGTCATCACCGAAAGATAGCCGAAGCCGGTTCGAAACAGCGTGAAGCCAATGAGGACCGCCACCAACACCACCAGCTGGGATACGATCTCCTCCGTCACCACTCCGGTTGCCTGTAAGGGCTCGAACACCAGATCCATGATATTCGCCGTGATCACGGAGTTTCCCAGGGACAGCACGGAAAGCAGTACCGTGGAGCAAAGCGCGAAAATGTAGCGCTTCCGAAAGCCCTTCATTCTTGCCCAAAGCCATTTTAGCTGAAACATAAAACCCCTCCTTTTTCTCAAAAGGAATCTGAAATCCGCTCCTTTTGGCATTTGGCTTACAGGAGCCCGCCTGAAACAAAAAAGGGGCTTCTTTGAAAAATCGCAAACATCGTTTTTCTGTTCAAAAAGCCGGGCTTTCAGAACAAAAATCCCATATCTTCTTCCTTTTCAAAGAAGCCCCTTCCACTTTGTTTTCACAAATTGTTTTTTCAGGCTTTGCGCATTATAGCATACCTGTCAGAAAAGTAAAGGGGTTTTGCAAAATTTCTTTTATAAAATTGCAAAATTTCCTTTGTGAAATTGCAAAATCTCTCACAGAAAAAAATTTTGCAGCCTTTGAAAGCCCCGATGATCTGGGCCATGTTTTCTTAAAAAGCAAAAAAGAGAGGGAAATTTCCCTCTCTCTTTTTCGCTAAATCTGCGGCTTTATCTGTAAAGTCAAACAAGCTTACAGCTATCCTGCCAATTCCCGCTTCCGCTTGCGCCGCTTATAGAAAATAATGGCGAGATATACCGCCAAAAAGCCCAAAATGATAAGCACCAGCACGACCGCCTCTCCGGGCCCGCCCATTTTTACCTCGGCCCAAAGGGTATCGGCCAGCTTACTGACAGATTCCGGCAAATTCACAAACGCCTCCGTGTTTTTCAGGATCTCGCTATCGGGATAATGAACGGGGCTGTTTACCGTTTCCGGGTCGATGTATTCCTTGGCGGCGGTCTCCGGCGTGGAATAGCCCACATAATCCATATTGGCCCCAGCGATCTCCGGGTCGCAAAGGAAATTGATGTATTCCTCCGCCTCCCGCTTATGGCTGGAGGTGGCGGGGATGCACATGGCGTCCACGAAGAAATTGGTTCCCTCCTCCGGCACAACAAAATCGATGCTGTCACTGTTGTCCACCAGGATCGCGGCGTCCCCGGCATAGTAGGGGGCGATCCAGGCCTCGCCGCTTTCCATCTTGTCAAAGATCTGGTCCATGTAATAGCCCTGCACCAGCGGTTTCTGCTCCTTCAGCAGGGCGGCGGCTTTCTCCCACTCCTCCGGATCGGTGCTGTTCACAGACTGCTTCAGCCGGAACTGGGCAATGGCGAAGGCGTCCCGGGGATTGTCAAACATCAGGATCTTTCCCGCGTAGTCCGTATCCCACAGGATATCCCAGCCGGTCACTTCCTTCTCCACATAGTCCTTGTTGTAAAAGATCCCCACCACGCCCCAGGTATAGGGCACGGAATATTTTCCGCCCGGGTCGTAGACCGGATCCCGGAATTCCTCGTCAATATATTGGTAATTGGGAATGTTTGAAAACTCCAGAGGCGCCAGCATTCCCTGATCAATGAGCTTTGAGATCATGTAGTCTGAGGGAATGATGATATCGTAATCCGCTCCGCCCCCCGCCAGCTTGGAATAGAGAGACTCGTTGCTGTCGAAGGTGGTATAATTCACCCGGATCCCGGTGCGCCGGGTAAATTCGGCGTTGACGTCCATGGAGCCGTCTGTGCCGTTGGCGATATATTCTCCCCAGTTGTAAACGTTCAAAACCACGTCGCTGTCCGGCTCCTCCGCAAAGGCAGAGACCCCGCAGGGAAGCAGCAGGAGCACCGCCAAAAGCCAGGAACAAAGCTTTTTCATAGGCTTTCCTCCTTTTGCTCCGGGGGAGCGCTGTTTTTGGACTGCCGGATATTCACCACGATCAGCAGCACCATCACCACGGCAAACAGCACGGTGGAAAGGGCGTTTATTTCCGGGCTGACCCGCTTTCTGGTCATGGAATAAATGTAAATAGGCAGCGTCTGCGTGGTGCCGCTGGTAAAATAGCTGATCACAAAATCGTCGATGGACAGGGTAAACGCCATGATCATGCCGGTGACGATACCGGGGGCGATCTCCGGCAGCACCACCTTGAAAAAGGCCCGCACCGGCGGACAGCCCAGATCCTGGGCGGCTTCATATAAATTCGGGTTCATCTGCCTGAGCTTCGGCAGCACGGAAAGGATCACATAAGGCAGGCAGAAGGTGATGTGGGCGGCAACCAGGGAAACCATGCCCAAGGACCTGCCGCCGAACAGCCCTACCGCGAACACAAACAGCAGCATCAGGGAAACACCGGTCACGATCTCCGGGTTTACCATGGGGAAATTGGTGATGTTCATCATGATGCGCCGGGGCAGCTTTTTCATGGAATTGATGCCCACCGCCGCCACCGTACCCAGCACAGTGGCCGCTATGGCGGCGATCACCGCGATGATCAGCGTATTCCGCAGGGCCTCCAGGATCAGACGGTCCTCAAAAAGCTTCTGGTACCAGCGCAGGGAAAAGCCGCTCCAAACCGTGCGGCTGGAGGTTTCCGTATCGTTGAAGGAAAAAACCATCAGCACCAGGATAGGCGCGTACAAAAACAAAAAGATGAGAAAGGTGTAGAGCCTTGTAACAGCCTTTTTCACAGCATAACGCCTCCCCCCGTGGATTCTCCATCGTCAAATTGATCCATAATGCCCATGCAGATCAGAATGATCACCATCAGCACCAGGGAAATGGCGGAGCCCAAATTGGGATTATAGGCGCTTCCCAAAAACTGCATATCGATCAGGTCGCCGATCAAAAGGTTTGCCCCGCCGCCCAACATTTTAGAAATGATAAACGTGCTGACCGCCGGAACGAACACCATGGTCACACCGGAGATCACCCCCGGCATACTCATGGGAACGATCACCTTGAGAAACACCTTTTTATCGCTGGCCCCCAGGTCCTGGGCCGCCTCGATCACGCTGGGGTCGATCTTGGTCAGGATGGAGTACAGCGGCAGGATCATGTAAGGGATGTAGTTATAGACCATTCCCAGCACCACGGCGCCCGCGGTGTTTATCATGTGAAGCCGGGGAAGCCCCAGGCTTACAAACAGGGTGTTTATCAGGCCGTTATCCTCCAGCAGGCTCATCCAGGCATAGGTGCGCAGCAAAAAATTCATCCACATGGGAAGCATGACCAGCATCACCATCACGCTTTGCCGCTTCTCGCTCATTTTGGCAATGCTGTAGGCCAGCGGATATCCCAGCAGCAGGGAAACCGCCGTTGCCACAGCGCCCAGCCAGATAGAGCGCAGAAACACATTGGAATACTGGCCCACGCTGAGAATATTTTCCAGTGTAAAGTTGCCGGACTTGTCAGTAAAAGCAAACCAGACCACCAGCAGCATGGGGATCACAATAAAAATGGTGATCCAAATGGTGTAGGGGGCGGAAAGGAGCTTCGTTCCGGAACGCTTCATTCCTCCACCTCCTCGCTGATCGCTTCCTCAGAGGCGGTGATATCCTCCTCCATCTCATCGCTGAAGGTGCTGTAATCTCCAAAGGTGCCGGAATATTCGGATTTCGCCATTACATGGATATCGTCCGGGGTCAGGGACAGGCCGATCCGGTCTCCCACCTGGCGGCAGTCTGTGGATTGGATCATCCATTTGAAGCCTGCCACATCCACAATGATCTCATAATGAACTCCCTTAAAGGTAACGGCCGTCACCTCGCCGGTGATATGGGTAGAGGCGGGCTCCACCACATCGATATCCTCCGGGCGGATCACCACATCCACCGGGGTTTTCACACCAAAGCCCCGATCCAGGCAGGCAAATTCGTGCCCGGCAAACCTTACCCGGTAGTCTTCCAGCATCACGCCGTCCAGAATATTGGATTCGCCGATAAAATCGGCCACAAAAGCGTTTTTCGGCTCGTTGTAGATATCGGTGGGGGTACCGATCTGCTGGATCACGCCGCCGTCCATCACCACTACCGTATCAGACATGGAAAGGGCCTCCTCCTGATCGTGGGTGACAAAAATAAAGGTGATCCCCGTTTGCTGCTGGATCTTTTTCAGCTCCACCTGCATATCCTTGCGCAGCTTTAAGTCCAAAGCCCCCAGGGGCTCATCCAGCAGAAGGATCTTCGGTTCATTGGCCAGGGCCCGGGCAATGGCCACCCGCTGCTGCTGCCCGCCGGAAAGCTGGCCCACCCCTCTGTGGGCATAACCATTCAGGTTCACCATGGTGAGCATTTCGTGAACCGTTTCCTTCACTTCCCGCTCGCTCTTCTTTTTCAGCCGCATTCCGAAAGCGATATTATCGTACACGTTCAAATGCGGGAACAGCGCGTACTTTTGGAAAATGGTGTTGACCTCCCGCTTATAGGGCGGCAGTGCCGTAATGTTTTTTCCACTAAAAAAGACTTCGCCTGCGTCCGGCGTGATGAACCCCCCGATGGTTCTGAGCACGGTGGTCTTTCCGCACCCGGAGGGGCCGAGCAGCGTGACGAATTCTCCATCCCGGATATCCAGGTTAAAGTTTTTCAGCACCTGCTCGCCATCATACGAGACAGCGATGTCCTTCAGTGAAATAATGGTATCCTTCATATCCATGCATCCCCTTTGCGGTGGCGCTGCCGCGCCAAAATTAGTTTTGCGTGTCTTCATTATCCCCTGAGAAAAAGCCGCAGCTTTTTCCGGCAGTAACATGGTTTCCATACGGAAACCATGTTACTGCTGCACACAAATAACCCGGTCCGGTAGAAAAACAGCCGCCTCCCGCAAAGGATAACATAGCGTCTTTCCCTTCCCCGCCCTGAGGCGGAAAGGGACGACCACGGCGGCAAAGCCAGACCGCTTTTATGGCCTGCTCACCTCCCGAGGCAGACCGTTTTTCAGATGCAAACGCAATGAGATAAATATACGGAATTTCGCTGATTTTGTCAATCACTTTTTGAAAAAAGAGCAGAAAAAAGAACCTGTATTCATAACCGAAAGTGCCAGATGAGCGAGGATTTTGGAAGCTGTTCCAGGCAAATTTTCGCAGGAATACTAGCGTATTGCAAGAAAATTTAACGCAGAACGGCTTCCAAAAGTCCGCTCAGATGGTGCTTACAGGTTGTGAATACAGGTTCTTAAGCCCCCGAAGCTTTTGAAGGCTTTGAGGGCTTATTCTTGCTCAAAAGGTTTTATTTTTTCTGATACAGACTTTCAAATTTCTGGAGCATCACAGCAGCTTCCGCGCGGGTGGCCTTTCCTTTGGGATCCAGCGTGGCGTTTCCCTTTCCGCTCATGATACCGCTGCCCACCACCCAGTTCATGGCGGCTCCGGCAAAGTTGCTGATACTGGAAACATCCTTAAATTGGCTGAGATCTCCCTGGGCGGAGGTATCGTATCCCTTATACTGTGCATAGCGGTACAGCATGGCGGCCACCTGCTCTCTGGTAATGTTCGCAGAGGGCGCGAATTTTCCCGGCTCCACCCCGCTGACCACCTTTGTGCTTTCTCCCCAGGCCACGGCGCTGGCATAATAGGCCTTCGGCGGCACATCGGTAAAGCTGGAGGTGCCTGTGGCGGGGCTGCCCTCAATGCGGTACAGCAGGGAAACGAGCATGCCGCGGTTCACCGGCGCGTCCGGCGAAAAGGTGGTGGCGCTGGTTCCGGCAAAATAGCCTTTGGCATAGGCCCATTCGATATAGGCCTTCGCCCAGTGATTCTGTGCGTCCCGGAAGGGAGTGGGCGGATATTCTCCCGGCCCATCGGGCGGATCGGGGTTGTCGATCACTCCCAGCACAAAGGGGATCTTATTGGCGGAAGCAAACACCTGGGCATAGGAGCCCGCATTTACATAAAAGGTGAGGTTCTCGCAGTCGTCAAAGGAATCAAAGGCAATGCCGTTCACGGAATCCGGCATGGAAATGGCCTTCAGGTTTTTACAGCCGTCAAACGCGCCTTCATAGATCTTTTCCACGCCTTCCGGCAAAACCAGCCGCTCCAAGGAGGTACAGCCGCCGAAGGCAGATTTTCCCACATACTCCACCGCGCCGGAAAGCTCCACATGGGAAAGGGAGGAACAGCCGTTAAAGAGAGCGGTGGAAAGAGCAGTCAGGCGGGCCGGCAGCGTAATGCTGCTCAGGGCGGCGCAGCCGGCAAAGGCATAGTCGCCGATAGTGGTGATGTTGTCGGGCAGCGTGATGGACGACAGGTTTTTACAATCGGAAAAGCTGTAGCTTCCCAGGCTGGTCACGCCGGAAGGGATGGCAATGGAGCGCAGGGCCAGGCAGGAAGCAAAGGTATAGCTTTCAATGGAAAGCAGCGTAGAGGGCAGGGAAACATCCGTCAGGGCATAGCAATAGCGGAACGCGTCCTTTCCCAGGCGGGTAAGCCCTTCGCCCAGCTTGACCGAGCGCAGGGAGGTACAGGCGCCGAAGGCCCTGTCCCCTATGGACTGAACGGAGGAGGGGACGGTCACGGAGGTCATTTCATCGCTGCCGTAAAAGGTCCCGTCCGCGATAGAGGTCACAGGCACCCCCTGAATGGTGGAGGGAATGACCAGCTCTCCTGTAATATTCACCGCGTTTTCCAAAGCGCCCGTCAGTCGGTTCAGCCCCAAAAAGGCCCGGTCCCCCACCTGATAGATCAGCGTGTCCGCCGCGAAAGCCGATAGCGGCAGGGCGGAGAGCAAAAGCATAAGGGCCAGCAATATCGAAAAAAATCGAACAGCGTTTCTTTTTTTCGTGATCATCATCAAAAATCCTCCAATTTCTCAGGGGGTAAGCTTCCTGCAAAACTTCTTCTTGTTCCATGATACCTTGAAAAAGGGAAAATTTCAAGGTATTTTCTGTGAATTTCTCGAAACAGCGGGATCTGTAAAAAAGCAAGTCCTCATAAATCCCATGGCTGCGGGAAAAAACGGACCTCTTTCCACAATCGGGAATTTCTTCCAAAGAAAGTCTCCGGTCCGGGCTATGCCGATTTTAAAAGCATTTTCACTTCAAATCCCTTTTCAGAAAGTAAAAAAACCGGGCTGGCCTTTCAGCCAACCCGATTCAAAATAGCTAAAGATCAGATCCGCTTTGTGGAAACGGGATCTGAGAACGCCATATCGGCTCTGGGGCTGTAGCGACGGCCGGAATGCGCCGCAGAGCGATTCCTCCGCTGGGAGACCAAAAGCAGGGAAAGGCCCAGCCCGGAAATCACAAGCACCATCAAAAAAGCGGTCACGCCGGAAACGGGAGAAGAGGACTCCTCAGGAAGCGCCGCGGACAGCTCCTTGGCCGGAGGCGTCTGTGCTTCCCGCACCTGCTGAGAGTAGCGGGCGGGGGCGGTTTCCGCCTTAGCCGCGGTAGCCATGCTGAGCGCTGCTACAGTTCCCACCGTGAGGGCCAGCACCAATACAAAGGTAAGAAGGCTTTTCCATACGCTTCTCCGCATCCATCTCGCTCCCTTCGCCGGAAAAATGACACTTTCATCATAAGTGTTACAATTTGGTTACATTGTAGCATGCCTGTCCGGGAATTGCAACCAAATCACAAAATGTTCACAATATATTCATATTTCTCCGCAAGATATAGGGGTCAAAAGCCTTCCGATTTCCCAAAAAGCACAAGAAAAGGCCCGAAGCGGTTTTCCGCTCGGGCCTTTTCGTTTTACAACATCAACGAAACAGGGTGCATTCTCCGCTTTCCCGGTAATAGCGGATCCGTTTTTCGATCTCTTCCCGGGGGCATTTGAAATATTCCGCCAGGCAGCCGATACAGAGGAAATCCTCGGCGGCCCGGAACACCAGCTTCCGGTAAATGGCAATATCGTCCAGGCCCAGGGGGCCGCCGCATTTTCGGCAGGTTTTATAATTGCTCAACGGACCTTCACCAGCTTCGCGCGAAGGATTTGGCAGCCATGAGATTCCACTTTTCCAACATAACGCTCAGTAAACACGCCCTCATCCCCGTGAGTCCAGCAGTTATGCATTTCCAAACCCATTCCGGCTGCGGCAGGGATTCCCATATCCCAGAACAGCAAAGAATATTCTGTTCTCTGATCGCCCAAATTGAACATGCCAATAGCCAGGTCACCGTTAGACAAAGGCTTTACCAAGGTAAAAACTTCCTTCTCATAATGAGGGATGATATAAGGCCCACGGCATTCAATATCCTGATTGATGGCGATCACCTCAGGGTTCATCAACGTTTCCTTTGTGGCATCGCTCATATTGCGGATATCGCAGCCGATCATCAAAGGAGAATTCATCATCGCCCACAAAGAAAAGTGGGTGCGGTATTCTTCATCGGTACAGCCGCCCAATCTGCCGATCCATTCATCATTGCTTTCACCGTGCATTCCCACCACCAGCATATCAATATCATTATGGCAGAAGGGACCGGAGAAGGGCATTTTATCAAGCTGAGATTGGGCCAGCGTTTTGATGGATTCCCAGTTATCCTGAATATCGCCGGTAGAGCGGAACAGGTGAGCGCCGGAGCCCTGGATCCAGTGATAGACGTCGTCGTGGCCCCAGTTGCAGGCGGAAAACATGATATCCCGCCCGCAGTTCCGCAGCGCCAAAGACATACGCTTATACAGTATTTCTCCATCCATGTGGTTGGGCTTATAGCAATTATCGTATTTTAAGTAGTCCACACCCCAGGAAGCAAAGGTAGCGGCGTCCTGGAACTCGTGCTCAAAGCTGCCGGGATAGCCCGCACAGGTGTGGGTGCCGTCGCAGGAGTACATGCCGAATTTCAAGCCCTTGCTGTGTACATAATCGGCCACCGCCTTCATGCCGTGAGGAAATTTTTCGGGGTCGGCGCCCAGATAACCGTTTTCATCCCGCTGCCGCAGGCTCCAGCAATCATCGATCACAATATACTCATAGCCGGCGTCCTTCAAACCGGAACTCACCATGGCGTCAGCGCTCTCTTTGATCAGTTCCTCATTGATGCTCCAGTTAAAGGTGTTCCATGTGTTCCAGCCCATAGGCGGGGTCATGCCAAGATATTTGTTCTCCATTACAAAATCCTCCTTTTTCGTGCGTTTCATGTTTCCGCGGCGCATCCACAAAGCATTTTCCACAAAAGAAGCAAAACGCCCGTTTCAGCGGCCCCATTTCCAAACTTGTGCGGCAATTATAGCATACATCCATCTAGGGTACAATGGTAAGTTTCTGACAAAGGCCATACCCGGATGTAAAAAAGGACGGGCAGAATGCCCGTCCTCCCTTTTAACCCATCATTTATGGAGAGAAAGCTTACTTCAGCTCAACCTCAGCGCCAGCCTCAGTCAGCTTAGCCTTCAGAGCCTCAGCATCGTCCTTGGAAACGGCTTCCTTCACGGTCTTGGGAGCGCCGTCAACCAGCTCCTTGGCTTCCTTCAGGCCCAGGCCGGTGGCTTCCTTCACAACCTTGATCACGTTGATCTTGTTGGCGCCGGCGGACTTCAGAACTACATCGAACTCAGTCTTCTCTTCCGCAGCGGGAGCAGCGCCGCCAGCGGCGGGAGCAGCTACGGCAACAGCGGCGGGAGCAGCGGCGGATACGCCGAACTCCTCCTCCAGAGCCTTCACGAGCTCAGAGAGCTCCAGAACAGTAAGGGCCTTTACTTCTTCAATCAGATTGGTTACTTTCTCAGACATGATAATACCTCCGTTTTTAGATGCTAGATTCTAGATATTAGATTCTAGATGTTCAAATTAAGATTTTTTAGTGCTTGGTTTTTTAGAACCCGAGTTTCTGTCCTTAAGCGGACTGCTTTTCGGCAATGGCGTTCAGGGCGATCACCAGGCCGCGCAGTGTGCCGTTGAGCACATTGGCAAAGCCCTGGATCGGGGCATTGAAGCCACCCAGAACCTGAGCGATAAGCACTTCCTTGGAGGGCAGCTTTGCAAGCTCGGTGATCCCGGCGGCGTCTACTGTGCTGCCATCGATAAAGCCGGACTTGATCGTGAAATTCTCGTGGCTCTTGGCATAGTCGGAAAGGATCTTGGGAGCCTCGGTATAGCCGTTCTCGCTGTAAGCGATGGCGGTAGTACCCTTCAGAGACTCGTCCAGGCCTTCAATACCGGCCTTCTCAAAAGCCAGATGCAGCAATGTGTTTTTGACCACCTTGTACTGGCAGCCAGCCTCACGCAGCTGCTTTCTCAGCTTGGTATCGTCCTCCACATTGATGCCGAGGTAGTTGACAAGCACACCTACGTTGGCTGTTTTGAAGGCTTCCGCCAGCTCCGCAACATGCTGCTTTTTCTGTTCCAGAATCTTCTCGCTGGGCAATTCGTTCACCTCCGATAATATGGGGTTTGTCCAAATCAAAAACGCCGTTCCCTTTTCTTTCAAGGGAACGGCGCTGGAATACAAGCAAATAGCGGGGTAACACCCCTTTTCCATACGCTTATCTTCCCTCGGCAGGCCGGTTTCCCATTTCAGTCCGCAAAGCGAACGCCTGCTGTCTTTGGTTGGACAGCTTATTTACTATAACACAGGGCTTCCGGTTTGTCAAGAAAGAATTTTTACTTGTAATACCGATACAGGAAGCTGACGACCTGCCCGCGAACACAGCGGGCGTTGGGGCTGAACTTTCCGCCGCCGGTCCCCGCGGTAATACCGTTTGCCACCGCCCACCGCACGGCATTTTCATAATACGCGCCGGGCTCCACATCGGAGAAGGAGCTTCCCGCGGAAACAGCGGGAGAGCCTGCGGCCCGGTACAGGAAGCTGACGATCTGTGCCCGGGTACAGGTATCCTCCGGGCTGAATTTTCCGGCGCCGGTGCCAGAGGTGATCCCCTGCTCCACCGCCCAGCTTACCGCTTTTTCATAATACGCGCCGGAAGCCACATCCGTAAAGGACGCGGCGGTATTTTGGGGCTCCGGCTCTCCGGCGGCACGCCACAGGAAGGCCACCGCCTGGGCCCTGGTGCAGGAACGATCCGGGCTGAAGTGGGAAGCGTCCGTACCGGCGGTAACGTTCTTTTCCACCGCCCAGTTTACGGCGTCATAGAAATAATCGCTGGACTTTACATCCACAAAGCCGGAAGTATCCGGCGCGGTGAAATAACGGACAAACCCAAAATCGTACATGGAGATCCCTAAACCGGTTTCCTCCAGGGCGCCTTCCCACATGACCAGAGAAAGCTCCACATTGGCATTACACAGCTTCTGATAATCCTCTGCGCCTGTCCAAATCTCATCCGAAACGAAATGCAGCGTTGTTCCCTTCTCGTAAGAGCGAATGTTGAAGTTTGCGCACTCCCCTTCAATCTCGGTGTCGGTTCCCTCTATAAGCACAGTGGTCGTGATGCCATCGGAGGCACTTTCTGTTTGCAGGTCATAGCCCATCATTGTGGTCAACGTATACCCCGGGAAAAAATGCCCCGTGAGAAACAGAATTTCATCATAGAGCGGGATATAAAAAATCCGTGTCACAGAGCTCCAGTCCTCTTCGGAAAAGCTGTACTCAATGTATCGATCCCCGTCGGGATCCACCTCACCATATTTTTCTATATACGAGATCAGGACGGAAGCGGCACTGCTGGTTTTTGTGGAACGGAACACCGGAGCAACGCTCTGCTGCAAGCTGCTTTGCTCCATAAAACCGGTCTTTCTTTGTTCGATTATTTCCTCCAAAGGAAGCAAGTCAGCCTCCTCTGCCCCGGCCCCCAGGGGCAGACAGCCTGCCAGCAGGCAAACCGCCAGCAGGATAGACAAGATCTTCTTTTTCATTTCTTTTTCCTCCATCCCATCATTTTTCAAGCCTCTGTGTTTTCAGAGGTTTTGTGTTTTAATCATTATATCACGCACAAGATAAAATCACAATAGGAAATACTTTTTATATAGATTGTTTTGCCCTTTTCTGCGGAAAATCAAGCTGTAAGCAGGGTTTCACCTTTACTCTCACCACAGGCTTGCGGTATTGCCGCAGGCCTCCAAAAGCAGGCGTACCGTCATGAAAAACAGTAAGATTCTCTTTTTTCATTCCTTTTTCCCCCTTTCTTCCCACCGCATTCTTTCTAAACCTCTATATATTAGAGATTCCTTTTTACAGGCGATTATACCACAGGAATAATTAAATTACAATAGGGAATATCCTTTGTTTGGAGGTTTCTATGGAATTAGAGCTAAACTACCGCCTGTTAGGGCAAAGATTACGGGCGATCCGAAAAAAGCGGGATCTGACACAGGAGCAGGTGGCAGAGCTGGCAAATATTTCTCCCCAGCATTTCAGCGGAATAGAAACCGGAAGCGCAAAGGTATCGCTTCCCGCCTTGGTGCGGCTCTGCAACGCTTTGGACACTACACCCAACGATATTTTAATGGATTCTGTAACAGAATCGCTCCCCATGCTTCAAAAAGATGTGGCGGAAGTTTTTGAAAACTGCACACCCGATGAGACCTACCTGATGCTTTCCCAGGCAAAGAATCTGAAAAAAGCCCTACGGCTCAAAAAGATAGGAGCAAAGGAATAGGAGGCTTATCAAAACAGCGCGGAGCTAATAGGAAAGCTCCGCGCTGTTTTTCTGTGTTTTTACTGTCCTTGCAGCTTCATGTAGCGATACAGCCTGAAATGAAATCGCACCTTTTCCGGCGCTTCGGCCCGCTTTTCAAAAATACATTCCGCGCAGACCATAAGCTGCGCCGTACCCTCCGGCAGCAGCTCCTGTTCCACTTCGCCGCCGGGAAAGAAAAACCGGTAGGTGAGGCTTACGGCCTCCTCTCCTTCCGTTTTTGGAGGCTCTGCTTCCCAGAAGCGGTCAAGGAGCGCTTCGTTCAGTTCCTGCTCATCTCCGCCCTGCTGCCCTTCTGCGGTATGGAGAAAATTATCCCGAAATTCCGGGAACTGCTTTTGAAAGCTGCGGATGGCTTCCAGGGCCAGCTGCTTTGTGTCATCAGTGACGGGGTATTCCCCCTTGCTCTCAAAGAGCGTGGGCGTTTCGCCGAAGAAATACAGCTCTGTGTCCATCGGTTTGCCGCACCAAAGAAACCGCGCCTGATATCCCTTTCCATCGGGGAACTCTTCCAGCCCGTCTTTCGCAAGCTCCAAATTTTTCAGGGCCGCCTGCTTCGGCTTGCTGAAGCTTTCCGCCAGCCGGCTGTCTATCGCCGGGGCTTCTTCCTTCTGAGGCCCAACGCAGGAGGTCAAAAACACCAGCATCAGAACAGAAAGCAACAGCGCTGGTAAGGTTCCCCGTTTAAGATTTTTTAAGCCGTTCAAACAAGGTCACCTCCAAAGCTGACCGGTCAGAAAATGATCCGGAATGCGATATAGGTCTGTTTCTCAGTTTGCTTCGCATCAACGATGTCATTTTCATGATATCATGATTTCTATCTTTGTCAATGTTTTCTGTCAATACTGTCAGCTTCTATTTTCTATTATGCAGATAGTTCTCTTCTTTTTGCCGCAAGGCATGCTTTGCTTTCTGCTTGACAAGGGCAGAACAGGTAAATTATTGGTTAGTGCTTAACCCTTGGCTTCTCGCCTGTCGGCTCGGTCGGTTCGCGCCAGCGTGCCACCGGCACGCGCTCACCCCTGAAAGGGGAGCTGTCAGGCAAAGGCTGACTGAGGGGTTCTGTGCGGCAAGTTTTATACAAATCGCAACCGAGCTAAACCTCTCCACCGCCTGACGGCGATCCCCCGTCTCGCCTGTCGGCTCGGGTGCTGTGCCCCGGTGGGGCACGCCCAGCACCGACCGAAGCGAAAGCGTAGACCGGTTCTCGGCAACGCCTCACAGAGGCGTGCTCACCCC
>JAETPP010000292.1 GCA_021771115.1 Bacillota bacterium
ATTCCTGCCTGGCCCCGGTTTCCGGATAACAGAGTACATAAGGAACACCGGCCTGCCCCAAATCCTCCAGGACCCGCTCCACCGATGGAATGATAAGGTAGGCCTGTGGGTTTTGACGGTGGTAATCCAGAATGGCATCCCGGTAGGAGAACTCCCACCCAAAGATAAAATCCAGTTCCAGACTGGCCTTAAAGGACTCAACCGGCCGCCCGGAGGCCAAAAGCTTTTCAAAATTAGAATACTTAAATGGCATACAGCCAAAATCCACTGCGTTTTCGACTTTTTGGCAAAAGGTGGTTTTGCCGATTCCTGAAAATCCGGCTATGATCATAGATACCTCCTTGATTTGAACGTGTTTAGGCGTTTCTAAAGCTGAAAATGCCACGTTATGATAATTGATTATAGGCCAGGGGCGAAGGCCGCGCCAGTGCAGATCGCGTGCGGGGCCGTCGGCTTTGTGCGGCCTGTCAGGAGATACGCGGACAGGTATACAAAAAGCCGCCTTTTTGTAAACCGGAACCGGTGTGGGACGGGGCGGGGGAATGCCGGCATGACTCAGCCGCCGTCTGGCCGGTTGGGAAAATGCCGCCCCGGCCGCCGGAAAACACGTTACGGTACACTCCGTTCCCAGTAACACGCTTCGCGATGCACAGAAACGGTAAAAAACGCCGTTTCGCGCCGCTATCCTCGGGTTTTCTGTGACTTCCGCTGCGCTCCACTCACAAAAAACGCCTCGCGGGATATTGCCTGTGAACAGTAACAAAATTAGTTTCCCGTTTTCCGGAAATAGGGCTTGTTTTTACCCCTGGATTTCATTAGAATAATAATATCAGGCTGAGATGGCTTCCCGCCGGTAAGGAGGGAGACCATTGAAATTGAATCTGAAGTCACTGAAACGTATGAAAATGTTGGCGGTTGTCCTTGGAATGGCGGCCGCGGGGATCTGCTACGGCTGTAATTCCGGCCGGGAAGCGGACCGTATGGAAATGGTTCTGGAAGCGGAATCCGGCGAAGCGCAAGCGGCCGGTTTGGAGGATGGGAGTACAGCGCCCGCGGATTTGAACGCCTCCCGTGGAGAACGGGAAGCGCAAAGCGGGAGCGAGGGAGTGGAAGCGGAGTATCGCGCGGCACCGGAAGCCGGGGAAACGCCGGGAGATGGTGCCGCAGCGGATCACGGTGTGCCGTCCGGAAATGGCGGCAAGGCCGCCGGAGACAGAGCAGCCGCGCCCGGGGAAACGTCCCATCCCATATATTTTGTGCATGTCTGTGGAGCGGTTGTGAATCCCGGGGTCTACGAGATGGAGCCGGGCAGCCGGATCTACGAGGCGGTGGACCTGGCGGGAGGTTTCGGGCCGGAAGCGGCCTGGTCGTATTTAAACCTGGCCCAGGAGATCGCCGACGGTATGAAGATCGAGGTACCCACAGAGCGCCAGGCGGAGGAATGGGAGAAGGAAGGCCGCGCCGGAGTGACGGCCGGACCGGTTTCCCAGGGCGCCGCCGGAGGGCGGGAGTCTGGTTCCGCCAAAAGCGCA
>JAETPP010000293.1 GCA_021771115.1 Bacillota bacterium
GGCAGGTATCCGGCTGGAGAAAATCGAAATCATGCCGGGAAGCTGAACGGGGAGGGTTAGATGAAACCAGTAAAACTGATTATGAGCGCCTTTGGGCCATATGCGGACAGGACGGAGATTGATTTTGACAGATTCGGGGGGAGCGGGCTGTACCTGATTACCGGGGATACGGGAGCGGGCAAGACCACTATTTTTGACGCAATTACGTTTGCTCTGTACGGCGAAGCCAGCGGAGATGTGCGGACGGCAGACATGTTCCGCAGCAAATATGCAGCGGGAGATGTTCCTACTTATGTGGAATTTACCTTTTCCTATCATGAAAAACAGTATACGGTAAGGCGGAATCCGGAATACTCCAGACCGAAGAAAAGGGGGACGGGATATACTGCCACGAATGCCGATGCTGTGCTGACCTATCCTGACGGAAGGGCTCCGGTGACGAAGACAAAGGATGTGACCAGCGCGGTGACGGAACTGCTGGGGCTGAGCCGGAAGCAGTTTACCCAGATAGTCATGATTGCCCAGGGGGATTTCCAGAAGCTTTTACTGGCGGAGACTAAGGACAGAAGCCCGATATTCCGGCAGTTGTTCAATACCTCCGTCTATCAGGATATCCAGGAAAAGCTGAAATCGGAAGTCCGGCAGCAGGAGCAGGAATACAGCGAATTAAAGCGCAGCATCAGCCAGTATATGGATGGGATTGTGTACCAGGATGCGGAAGAGACGCGCGCGGCGATGAAGCTGAGGGAGCTTCAGAAGGAGAGGTTCGACGGGCGGATAAGCGAGGGCATGGAGCTGCTGGACGAGCTGTGCAGAGAGGATGCGGCGGCATTAAAGGAAGTAGATGCCGGGCTGGAGAGCCTGGAGGAAAAAATCCGGAAGGAAGAGCAGCTGCTGGGCAGCATCGGGCATGTGAAAGAACAGAGAAAGGCCCTGGAAGAGACGCAGAGGCAGCTGGAAGAGCTGCAGCCGGAGCTTGTGAGAAGGAAGACGCTTTGGGAGGAGGCAAAACAGGAGGGCGGCGAGTGCAGCCAGCTGGAAGTGCAGATTCAGCAGGAGCGGAAGAATCTGGAGCTTTTTGACAGCCTGGAGGCGGAAAGGAAGGCGCAGCAGGCAGACATACAGGCTATTGCTGAGGAACGGAACCGCAAGGAAACATTTGCCGGCCAAGCGCAGGCAGCCCGGGAGACATTGCAGGCGCAGCAGGAACGCTACAATGCCTTGGAAACTGCCGGGCAGGAGGGGGAGCGCCTGGAAAATAAAAAGAGGAATGCTTTGCAGCAAAAACAAAGCCTGCATCAGCAGGCTATTGTGTGGGAGCAGGAAATCAGCGGTCAGGAAGCCCTGGAGAAGGATATATCGGAAATTCGTAAAAAAGAAGCGGATTTATCGGTTTCAATCGAGGAGCAGCAGGGGAAAGAAAGCCTTCTGGCGGATCGTGACGAAATGCTTTTTACCGCGGAAGAAACCGGGAAAAAGCTGAAAGCGCAGGCGGACAGCCTGGAGGAGCTCAGGAAAGCGCTAAAT
>JAETPP010000057.1 GCA_021771115.1 Bacillota bacterium
ATTTATTTATTCTCAGGGCCTTTTTGTAGAACATGTGGACAAAGCGCCGGAGGGCTACACGCTTTCCCATTTTGACGGAGGCGATTACCTCGTTGTCACCACCGAGTGGATGGAAACAAAGGAAGAGGCTGTGGGCGATAACGGAAACGGCCGCGTCAACCGGTATGCGGAAACCGTTGCCATGCCGGAGGGCTATGTCCGGAGCAAAGGCCCCATTGCTGAAATCGAAAAAGAGAATGCCGACACCCCCCAGGGCAGCAGATACGAGGTTTGGGTTCCGATGGAAAACAGTTGTTAGCCGAAACTTGTCAAGAAAAGTGGACAGAAAAAAGAGAGAAAAAGACATTAGGGACGGCATAATTGATGCCGGAGTGTAGCCGTTCGGAATTGTAGTACAGTTCGATGTACTGTACAATAACCCGGCTGACTTCAAGAGTATGCCAAAAGCTCTCAATCGGCTGATTGTCACTGGGGGTTCCCGGACGGGACATGCTCTTTTGAAAGCCCAGCTTCTCTACAAGCTGCTTAGTCTTCTTAGCGGTATACTGACTGCCTCGGTCGCTGTGAAAGACGGCGCCGGCCGGACGATCCGGATTTCTTCCCGCCGCCATCTCTATGCTCTCCTGCACCAATTCCTGCCGCTGATGCTTCGCAATCGACCATCCAACCAGCCGTCTTGTAGCCACATCGATTATCCCGCAGAGATACAGCTTGTTTTGGCTGCATTTAAGCTCCGTTAATTCGGCTCAGTAACGGAAAACTTGTCATAGATCAGATTCTCTTCTACATATTGCTCTTCGGTCGCCTTCGATGCTTTCCTGGCCTTTCCCGTTCTTCCGCTCTTAGCTTCCAGACTGTACTTCTTCAGTATTCTGGCAATCTTCTGTTCGCTGACAAGCAATCCTTCAGCGGCCATCGCCTTTCGTATACGGATCCTCCCGTAGTTCCCCTTGTTCTTTTCAAAACAATGAATCACCGCTTTTTCAATGGCGGTTTCTTCACTATCCGCTGACGCTTTTGGTCGGTAATAGGCGCTTCTTGACACCCCCAGAACCCGGCATACTTTGCTGGTGTCATACTCTGTCAGTTCTGTTTTTGCGAATTCGATTCGCTTCCCGACTCTTTCGCAAAGTACGCCGCTGCTTTTTTAAGATCTCGTTCTCCATCTTGAGATATTCGTTTTCTTTCCGCAATTTCCGCAGTTCGGCGTCTCCTGGCTTTTGATGTCCCGTGCCTACAAACGCCTCTGCTCCATCGGTTTTATATTCGCTGATCCACCGATACAGCATCACTTCGTGGATCCCAAGCTTTTCCGCTACTACCTTGACCTTTATCCCTTCTTCTTCCACCAACTCGCATGCCTTTACTTTGAACTCCTTGCTGTACGTCCTTTTCATCTTGAACACCTCTTCTGAGTTTATTTTATCCTTCACTCTTCTTCGTGTCCACTTTTTTCATACAGCTTTCCAATTACTAATGGCTAACTACTAATTGCCCAACGGGCGCCGTCCAACATCCAGCATCTAAACGCTCACAAATTGAAACACGCAGAAGGACGCGTATACCAGGAGCAGGATCACACCCTGGTAGCGGCTGAGCTTGCCGCGCTTCAGGGCGGGCAGAGTCAAAAACGCCATGACCAGAAGCATCAGCGGAATATCTATCACCAGAGAGGCGTTCATGCCGCCGATCAGCTTTCCGCTGGGTACGGCAAAGGGAGAAAGCACGGTGGAAACGCCGGAAACCAACACTAGATTAAAGAGGTTCGCCCCCACCACGTTGCCCAGGGACAAGGCCCCATGGCCCTTGATCAAAGAGGTGACGGCCGTTACCAGCTCCGGCAGGGAGGTGCCCAGGGCCACGAAGGTCAGGGCAATGACGGATTCCGGCACGCCCAGCGTTTGGGCGATAATGGTGCCGTTATCCACCAGAAGGTTTGCCCCCACGGCGATCAGCGCCGCGCCGATCACCAGCAGCAGAATATCCCGGTACAGCGGCTTTTCTTTCTCCTCCGGCTCTTCTGCCCCGTCTTCCGGGGCGGTAACCTGGATAGTTTTCGGCCCCTTCACTGCCTGGGTGATGGTGATCGCCATATAGGCCACAAAGATCAGGAGCAAAAGCACGCCTGTGATCCTGGAAAAGCTGCCGATGGCGTAGGCGGCGACCATGTAAACGGCGGAAGCCCCAAAGAAAAAGGCGATGGGAATGCGCAGGGCTTTTTTATCGATCTCTCCGGGGCGCACCGCCACCACGATAGCGGCGATCAGCGCCGTATTGCAGATGATGGAGCCAATGGCGTTGCCATAGGCGATCTCCCCGTGGCCGCTTACCGCCGAGGTGGCGGAAACCATTACCTCCGGCAGGGTGGTGCCGATGGAGACCACCGTGGCGCCGATCAAAATTTCCGGCACATGAAACCGGTGGGCTATGCCCGTGGCGCCATCCACAAACCAGTCTCCGCCCTTAATGAGCAGAACAAGCCCCAACAAAAACAACAGAACCGCAACAACCATTTTTTGACCACTTTCCTTTCCTTTTCAACCAGGGCTACCGTAAAGCCGTTCCAAACAGCCCTAGTTTTCCCAAAAATGCGGAAAACCGAGCATGGCCCAGAGCCATACCCGGTCTTTTTCAAAAAACAGACTTCGTGTATCGCCCAAAGGTCATACACGAGTCTCGCAAATAAAAGCAAGCCAGACCAAAAGGCCGAGGTTGTTGACTTGCTGCGTCTCCACGCCTGCTACTCCCTCGCTTAGATTTCCGTAAAAAAGCTTACCAAAATCTCACAAATTTGTCAAGAGAGAAAATAGGGAACTAGTTGTTAGTCATGAGTAGTTAGTTGTTAGAGAAGAGAAGCCCACCCACTGTCATCTCTGAGCAAAAGATGCAACGCATCTTTCAGATGCGCGGCATCTTCGTGAAGGATCTCGTCCCTTCCTTCCTAAGGAAAAAGGGCAAAAGGACGAGATCCTTCGGGCGCTGCCCTCAGGATGACAGGAGGGAGGGCCAGGATGACAGAAACCACCCTTGCCCTTCATAGCTAATTACTAATTACCCATTTCTCCTTGCCCTTAAAAAGCCCTTTCTAACAACTAATTACTAACAACTAACCACTAATTTCCCACAACTTTTTCTCGTAGTCCTTCACAAAATACCGCAGGTTTGTTCTGCCCCGGGCAAGAACGGTGTGTCCCTCCGCTTCCAGCTTTTCCTTTTGGGCCTCTGCACCGCCGGGGTATTTGGGGTTGCACTCTCCGTTTGCCTTCAGCGTCCGCCAATAAGGCGTGAGGTCGCTTTCCCGCTGGAAGCTGGCCCAGGCCGCGATGGAAACAAAGATCCCGGCGGTGATGGGCTCGGTAAAATCCGCGCCGTTTTCCTTTGCGAAATACTCCCGGATCTTGCCCACCGTGAGAAGCTTTCCATAGGGCACCCGCTTCATGATCTCATCGTATGCCATGGGCGGGGCGAAATACATTTTCTCCCCGCCGTATTTCTCAATGCTTTTTTGGTCTGTGATGATCTGCGTTTTCGGCATGTCCTTGCTGTCCAGCAGCATGGCGTTAAAATCCTTTTTGTCTTCGTTTGCCAAAATATCCGCCTCCCTTTTCAGAAAGCATATCCCATTTTTAGCCTTACTGCAATGAGACGGTTTCCTTTTTTGAAAAAACTTTTTCAGCTTTTCCGGCAGGCAGGGATCTCTATTGCAGCTCCTGCTCCAGATCTTGAAAAACCGGGTCGTCAAAAAATTCCCCAATGGAAATTTCCAGCCCATCGCACAGTTTTTTGACCGTAACCACAGAAACGTCTCTGCGGCGTTCATCCATCATACTGTACACCGTAGAGGGCGTAACACCGGATAATGTTGCCAGCTCGTTATATTTTATCTCTCTTTCCCTGCACAAATTCTGAAACCTTTTTACAACAGCATTTTTAATTTGCATTATCATCTCTCCTGAAAACAGGATAAGATATTATGCGCATTGTCGTATACGCGCTTGCGTATATTGCGAAAATATGCTATTCTTTTTGATACGCAAGTGCGTATTAAAAAAGACTTCAGTATGGAGATATAACCCCCATATTGAAGATACAGGCAGGAGCAAGATCACAATGATTGAAAAATGTTGTGCGTTTACGGGCCATCGCCCGCAAAAATTCCCCTGGGGATATGATGAAACGGACGCCCGATGCGTCAGTCTAAAAAAGGAGCTTGCCGCGCATATTGTCAGGCTGGTGACTGCCGGATATACCGATTTTCTTTCCGGTATGGCAGAGGGGACCGATACCTGGGCGGCGCTGACCGTTCTTGCCTTGAAAAAGGAAAATCCCGCGCTGAAGCTTCACTGTGTCCTGCCCTGCAAGGGCCAGGCGGACAGGTGGGCGGCTTCGGCACGGGAACTCTATTTTTCTATTTTGAAGCAGGCGGACAGCATTGTGTGTATCAGCCGGGATTACAGCAAGGATTGTATGCTGAAACGCAACCGCTACCTGGTCGATCACTGCCAGTACCTGCTGGCGGTCTACAACGGCGAATATCGGGGCGGAACAGCCATGACAGTGCGGTATGCCCAAAAATCAGGCAAAAGAGTGATACTGCTGAATCCCGATCTCTGATCAAAATGGTTTCTTTTCAGCTGTGTTGTCTAAAGCCTTCCAAGAAATTCTATTTGCTGCAGCCTGGCGTTTACCCGTGCTTTTGCCCCATAGGGCAAAGCCATTCTGGGCGTTGCGTGCCCGAAGTTTATGTTATATAAAATTGGCAGGCTGCGGCTACCCAAAACCTCCCGATACACCTCTTTATATTCCTCATAATACTGCTCGTCCTGGGGCTTACCCACAAGAAGCCCAGCAATTTCCTCAAAGGCCCCTGTTTGTTCAATAGCCTGAAGCTCCCTTTTCATCAGCTCCGGAGAAGGCTTTTCCTCACAGGTTTCCAAAAACATGATTTTCCCCCGCCACTCCTCCTTCTCCGGAAACAGGCGGTAGCGCTCACAAACCTCCCGCTCGTCCGGATATCTGCCGGAAGCCAGAATATCATAAAAGCTTTCCAGACACCCGCCCAAGAGCTCCCCTTCAAACTGCCCATTTCCCTGAAGCAGCTCGTAGCCCCGGGCTTCCCGATGGGAAACCCGCGCTGTCCCCATTGCCGCTCTGGAAAAATCGGTGCGCTCCTCATACCAGAGCGGGCTGGGCGTAATGCGCCAGCTTGTATAGTCTTCAAAATAGCGCTGAAACGCCGCCCTGGTATAGGGAAGCATTTCCTCCGCAATCTCTCCCAGGTCGCAGAGAAAGCTGGGGCCGTAAAAGGTCTGCAGCCCGAGCCGGTAAAACATCAGGTGGTTTACGGTGGTATCGGAGAACCCGGTAAACAGCTTCGGGAAGCGCCTCACTCCCTCGATAAATTCCCGATCCTCCATGAGATACGGCAGCAGCCGGTAGGTGTCGTCACCGCCGATGGCGCAGATCACGCCGCGGATGGAATCGTCCAGAAACGCCTGCTTCAGATCCTCCGCTCTCTTTTCGGGATGTTTTTCCAAATATTCGATCCCCCACAGCGCGTTGGGCATAAAAACCGGCTCCAACCCAAATTCCTTCAGCCGCTTCCCGCCCAGCTCCACATTGTGGCTGCAAAACTCCTCTCCCAGCATCCCGCTGGACAGGCTGACAATACCTACCCTATCTCCCCTGCAAAGGGGTTTTGGCTGGTTCATTTTAGTTTCCTCCTTTCCAGTTCTGCTTTGATCATATTCGCAACATCCATACACGCTTCCACAGTAAAATACCGTGGTTCAAAGGCATCGGAAAACACTTTTGAAACTTCCGCTGCAATTTCCTCCACGGAAGAGCTATCGCTTATCCCCCTTGTGATCTCTTCGCTTTCCGAATCAAATTCGTCAGGAGGAGCATCCGGCAGCAAACAATAGGGGTTCCACCAGTCGATTTCCTTTTTTACAGCCTCATAAATGGGATAGCGGTCCCCCAATGCCTTCTTCCTTTTTTCCTCAGCTTTTCTGTACGATTCCATAAAGTCGCGCATTTCCTTCTCTTCAGTATACGGATTGTACGAAAACGCCCTATAGAACGCTTCTGCCGGGAGCTGCTGCAGCCCGGACACCTGGCCGTCTCCGAGCTCCAGGATAATCAGAGAGCCGTCTTCCTTTCTGGCAAGGTCAACGGTGACAAAATTGCTTTTCACCCTTGCCGCCACCGTTTCGAGCCATCTGTATTCTTCCTCAGAAAGCGAAACCGCCGCTTCCTTCCTCCAATAGTCGTCGATCACAAGTATTTTTCCCGCGTAAAGGAAGGCCCGATACTCTTCTGAGATCGGCATGCCGCTTTGCTCGTGAAAGCCGATCTGCTTCAGCCGCTCATATTTTCTGAAAACCACGCCGCCGATAAGATCTTCTCCCTGGCGCTCTATAAAATTTTCAACTACCCTGGTAAGCTCCTTTTTCTCCTTGACATTTCTGATAAAGCAGGCGTCGTACCATTCGTGCTTTCTGCTTTTCACATAGTCCTTCACGATGTAAGGGCCTTCCAGGTCCTTTGCCATTTGCAGAACATCTTCCATTTTGCTGCCCGGCGTCCAAACGGTTTCGGCGGTTTCCTCCTTGAAGTCTTCATACCATCCGGGCAGCAGGTGATACTTCTCATATTCCTCCGGTGTGTTGAGTAAGCAGATCCCCCGCTCCTCCAGCAGCCTGTAAAGCTCCCGGTACAGGGCGGGCTTCAGCATCCAGCCCCGGTAGACCGTCAGGCCGGAAATATCCTCTCCGGAAAGGAACAGCTTCCCTTCTTTCAGGTCCTCAAAGCTGAAAAGCGCACAGCTATGGTCAAGCCCCGCCGCCTGGTACTCCTCCTCGTATTCCTCATCCACCCTATGGGGATACAGCGGGTGGCAGCAGAACAGAAAATTCAGTTTTGGCGGCGCATCGAACAGAAAGCTTCCCTCCACATGGTTCTTATCCGCCGGTTCAAGCAGGAGGCCCCTGGTTTTTTCCTCCAGAAGTATCTCCGGGAAGGGCCTGCGAAAATGTTCGATGGCTTTGACTCGAAACAGATTGCCGTTTAGATCATATAGGGGATCCCCCACACGAAACTCCGCACCTTTCCGCCGCTCCACTGTATATAGCATTCCCACTCCGTTTAAATGAACTCTCTCTATGATTCTGAATACCTTTGCCATTCCTTTCACTCACTTTGATCCCAAAAACTCAATTTTATACCTTGTTTTTCTGTCCGAGACAGCTGATTTTATATATTCCATCTGGTTTCGTTTTCAAGCCGACTCAGCTCTGCTGTAGCAACGATTATGCTGTTGCTTTTTGTTTATAAACTACTCAGAAATAGCATTTATTATTTCTATTTTAATCGCCTCGTCCTGTTCATATGTATTGTCCATAATAGCCGTCATTATTTTGTGGAGAAGATCTTTATCTATTTTTCCAGCAGCAACATGGTAACTGATATTTTCTGTAACCGCCATAAAATTTTTTGCAACTGCCATGTATCCATTAAATAATAAAAACTGTAACGATAGCGTAATTGCAAGCCTCTTATTCCCGTCAGCAAAGCAATGAAATTCACAGGTGCAAAAGAACAAATGTGTCAATTTGTCTACAAATGTTGGATAATATTCATCGTTTTGTATATGTTTTAAAACACCATCAAGCTTTCCCACATCCAAAGCCTCACAAATTCCCCCTCCGCTATATTTAATCGTTTTTTTATGTATAGCCTCTGCTTGCTCGAGCGTTAAATAAACGATTCCATCCATTTAATCACGCTCCTTCAATCTTCGCAAAACCCCTTGGTTTTCTTGCATTAGCTTGTCTAATTCCTCCCCGGCAACGCCAAGAAATTTTTGATACTCATCTTTGTCAAGGGGCTTTATATACTCTGACAATTGATAATGAAAAGCATCCCGCAGCGCCATATCTCGGCTGGCCATTTTCACACGTCCTCGCTGAATGAGTGGTTTCCACAATGACATACTTTCAAATTTCAGAAACAAGTCTTCCGCTTCTTTTCGCGATAACACATGACCTAATTCCTCGTATTTGCTCTTGATTTCTTCTGCCAGACCACTTTCATAAGCCGCTATAATATCCAAAATCTCACTGTAAAAGGTATCTCTGGCTTTATCGTTTGCTTTTAGATCAAGGATTTTTTTATACTCTTTTGCTTTTTCTCTAAATATACTCACATAAATCATATCTGTAAAATGTGCATATTTATACCGATCATCTTCTACATAATTTTTTAATGCATCTGTAAATGATCTACGATAATTATCTTCCTGCAACGAAGAAAAAATAAAGTTTTTATCCCGCTGATTAATATATTTTGTGCCGCCGCCTGTTTTCCGATTGATAAGGTCTATCACAATATCCAACATAAGCTGCCGCAATGCTCTCGCTTTTTCGCTTTCAGATAAAAGCATAGCCATATTTAAAAAGGCTCGAAAATCAAATACACCCAACACTGTGGTTTTGGTAGGGACATAAATGTCCTTACCAGAATTCTTGGCTGATTCTAAAAAAGCCTTTAATTTCTTGCCACGAAGCACTTGATAGCCATTATTTGATAGCTCCTCACTATTTTGTTCTAAATAGCGGCTGATCGTTCTGATATCCACTTCAAAAAAATCAGCCGTCATTTCACGAGTTACAAATATTTTTCCCTCCCATAAAATTCCGTTTATTCCTGATTTCTGTTGTATTTCTTCTACGGCAATTTCGTTGTTCAATATATTTTGCCTGTCAAGCCTTGAATTCGTCAAATCTTTTATCATGCTTTCCTCCTGTTTTGCAAGTTATAAAATCATCTTAAAAATGTTAAATATGAGTCATCACATGATCTTTTATTTCTCTAGCTTCGCTTTTTAGTATAAAAGTTAAAACTATTTTCTCTGTTTCAAACTCTACCGCCATAGGATGTCAAACTAAAGTCTGGAAAGCAAACACACAAGTTCAATATGCTGGGTATGGGGGAACATATCCACGGGCTGAATTTTTTGCACCTTGTAGTGATTTGCCTGAAGAAACCGGAGGTCGCGGGCCAGGGTTTCGGGGTTGCAGGAGATGTAGACCGCTTTTTTGGGGGCCAGGGAGCAGAGGGCCCCTAAAAATTCTTCGCTGGCGCCGGCCCGGGGCGGATCCAGAAACACGGTATCAAAGTGCTCGCCCTCTATGGCGGCGTCCGCCATGAATTCTCCGGCGTCCGCGCAGGTGAAATAGATGTTTTTCACCCCGTTTTCCCTGGCGTTTGTGATGGCGTCCTTTACGGCGTCCCGGTTCAGTTCTACCCCCAAAACGCTGCCCGCGCCGCTTTTCGCCGCCACCAGACCGATGGTGCCGATGCCGCAGTAAGCGTCCAGCACTTTTTCCGTTCCGCTGAGCTCCGCATATTCCATGGCCTTCCCATAAAGAAGCTCCGTCTGCACGGGATTGATCTGGTAAAAGGATCTCGGGGAAATACGGAATTTACAGCCGCAAAGGATATCCGTGATATAGCCCGGCCCGTACAGGGTGCTTTCCCGCCGTCCCAGCACCATGGAGGTGCGGGTATCGTTTACATTCTGGACGATGGTGGTGATCTCCGGGTGAAGCTTCAAAAGCTCCTCCACAAAATGCCGTTTCGCCGTGAACACAGGAGTACCTGTTACCAGCACCACCATGAGTTCCCCGGTTCCAAAGCCCCGCTTGACCAGTACATGGCGCAGAAGCCCCCGGCCGGTGTCCTCATCATAGGGGCGGAGCTTGAAGGCCTTCAGAAGCTTCCGGACGGAAACGATGATCTCATCGGCCTTTTTGTCCTCGGTCAGGCAGGAATCCACCGGCACCACCCAATGGGTGCCGGACTGATACACCCCGGAGATGATCTTCCCGCCCCTTTTGTCCCAGGCAAAGGCAGCCTGCACCTTGTTGCGGTAATGATAGGGGTGCTCCATGCCCAGGATCGGCTCTATTTTCCCAAACTGCCCCAACAGCTTCCGGCAGCGGTCCTGTTTCCACTGAAGCTGCCGCTCATAGCTTAAGTTTTGCAGCTGGCACCCGCCGCATTTGCGATAGACCGGGCACTGCGGTTCCCTTTGGACTTCCATAAAACGGCCTCCTGAAGCTTTTTCTGCTGTTTTACAGTATAACATAAAAACCTCCCGGGCGGGAGGTTTTTTGCAGATCTGTTTTTTGAAAGACTTTACGATGCTTCTTCCTCCAGCCTTTTTCGCAATTCTTCCTTCTTTGCTTCGTTTTCCGCTTCCCATTCCTCTGCCTCTTCCGGGGTGATCTCTTCGGCATACGTGTCAAGCAGGGAAAGAAGGCGGTCATATTCCTCCTGAGAAAAAAATCCGCTTTCCAAATTGGCATCATAGGCCTCCAAGGTTTCCCCATAGAGCCTGTTCTCATCTACGGGATGGTTCTCGTTACATTCGGCACACAGCTCTTTCAGCTCTCCTGCGGAAAACACCGCGTTTTGGGCAAGAGTATCTTCCAGGAACGCTTCTGGCTCCCGCTCCATTCCCTCCGGCGCTTTGCAGCTTTGAAAAACCGGGCTTTCCGAAGCGGGATCGGAAGCCTCCCGTATCACGGGCACAAAGAGCCCCTGGCCGGTTCCCGTTGTCAGATAATACTGATCGCCTTCTGCGTACACACCAAGGCCTTTTTCGGAACGGTATAAAAAGAAAAGATAGCTTTGACCCAGCAAAAGCTCCGGTGTACCGGCGGCCTCCACATACTCCCCGTTTTTCATGCCGCCCGGCAGGCGCAGCATCACCTTTTCTTCCGCTTCCCCGCGGAACACCTCTTCCGCCTCGATCTCCACGTCGGTATAGGGAACGACCTCTCCGTCCGCCCGTTTCACCAAAACGGACTCATGGATATAAGAGACCCGGCCGTACACCACCAGCGTGGACTCCTCGGACAGCTGGGAAATGCTATATTGCTGCACCAGGCCACAGGACAGCGCAGAGCCCGAGGATGTTTTTCCCTCCTTTGTAGAACGCAGGAACCCGGCGGGGACGGCGGAGGATGCCCGGTCTCCCGTTCCGGCGGCGCTTCCGCAGCCGGAGAACATACCGGCCAACAAAAACAGTAACAGGAGTAAGGCTTTGGCGGAGCCTTTGCGTTTTCTCATATTCCTATTCCCTCCCGGATGATAGGATCGGCGGAATGTGCCTTCCGTCTATGATACAACCTGGGCGGCAATTTCACTCACCTGTTGGGGAAATTTTGGAAATCAGAAAAAGCCGCAAACACACCGCAAATTCCAGAAGTCCCTACATTCGGTAGCTGCTCGCTGTGAGTTTTGAGTAGTTAGTTGTGAGAGAAGAAAGGGGCAGAGTAGAAAATTATTGTTTAGCGCTCGCCCTTGGCCCCCCTGAAAGGGGGGCTGTCACGGCGAAGCCGTGACTGGAGGGTTCCGTGGCAGCAAGTGCGAAGAACTAGACCTTGTGCGATTCCCAAGTGGGCTAGAACCCTTCCACCATGCAAAGCATGGTCCCCCGTCGCGCCTGTCGGCTCGGTCGGTTCGCATCAACGCCCCACCGGGGCGTGCTCACCCCTTTCAGGGGAGGCAAGAGCTTCTGCCTTTCTGTTAGTGCGTCAAATTCCAATTTACCGCACTAACTACCCATCCTGTCATCCTGAGGGAACATAAAAGACGCTTTGCGTCTTCCTGACGAAGGATCGCGACCTTGAATTCCCGAGTAAAAGGGAAAAAAGGACGAGATTCTTCGCCTTCGGCTCAGAATGACAGATGGAGACCACTTCTCTAACAACTACCGCCTCACGGCTAAAAACTAAAAAGCACCGCCTGTTCTCAAAAACAGGCGGTGCGCTTCCTCAAAATTTCCGGAACCTTTCATACCGCTTTTGCAGCAGCTCCTCGGGGGGGAGCTGCTGGAGCTCCCTTAGGGCTTCCCGCAGGGCCGCTTTCAGCTGTTCGTAGGTTTCCTCGAATTCCTTTTCCTCGGAAAACACCTTTTCCACCACGCCCAGCTCTTCCATGTCCTGGGCGGTGATGCGCAGGCATTCTGCCGCTTCCTTTACTTTTTTTGCATCCTTCCAGAGAATGCTTGCGCAGCCCTCCGGGGAAATGACGGAATACACGGCGTTTTCCAAAATCCACACCCGGTCCGCCATGGCTAAGGCCAAGGCCCCGCCGCTGCCGCCTTCGCCGATGAGCACGGAGATCACGGGGGTTTTGAGCTCGGCCATTTCCATCAGGTTTTCCGCGATGGCCTGGCCCTGGCCCCGTTCCTCGGCGCCCAGGCCGCAGAACGCGCCGGAGGTATCTACAAAGCAAACCACAGGCCGGTGAAATTTTTCCGCCTGCTTCATCAGCCGCAGCGCCTTCCGGTAGCCCTCCGGGTTGGGGGAACCGAAATTCCTGCGCACCTTATCCTTCATGTCGCCGCCCTTTTCCATGGCGATCACAGTGACGGGCATGCCGTCCAGAGAGGCGATGCCTCCCACAATGGCGGGATCGTCCGCATAGCGGCGGTCGCCGTGGAGCTCGATAAAATCTTCAAAAATATGCTGGAGATAGGAAAGGCCGGTGGGCCGCCCCTTTGCCCTTGCCAGCAAAACCTTTTCATAGGCGCTCACTGTACCGTTCCCCCTTTCTGATGGAGCCGCAGCAGCTTCGCGATGGTTTCCTTCTGCTGGGCCCTTGGAACGATCAGATCCACAAAGCCGTGCTCCAGCAGGAATTCCGCCTTCTGAAAGCCCTGGGGCAGCTTTTTGCGGATGGTCTGCTCGATCACCCTTGCCCCCGCGAAGCCGATGGTGGCGCCGGGCTCCGCCATAATGATGTCTCCCTCCATGCCGAAGCTGGCGGTAACGCCGCCAGTGGTGGGGTCAGTGAGCACGGTGAGATAGAAATTCCCCGCCTCGCTGTGCCGCCTTACTGCGGCGCTGGTTTTCGCCATCTGCATCAGGGAAAGGATGCCCTCCTGCATTCTGGCCCCACCGGAAACGGTGAAGCCCACCACGGGCAGGCTCTCCGCCGTGGCATACTCAAAAATCCGCGTGATCTTTTCTCCCATCACGGTGCCCATGCTGCCCATCATAAAATTGGGGTCCATAAAAAACAGGGCGCAGGGCTGGCCCTCGATTTCTGCCGTGCCGCAGACCACGCCCTCCCGCTCCCGGGAGGCGAGCTTTGCGTTTCTCAGCTTCTGGTCATAGCCCGGAAAGCCCAGGATATCCCGGCTTTTCAGGTCGCCGTACAGCTCCTGAAAGGTCTCTTCATCCGCAAGATACGCAATGCGCTCTCTGGGGCCTACCCGGAAATGATAGCCGCAGGCAGTACACACATTCATATTTTCCTGCTGCTCGGAAAGGGGCAGCAGCACGCCGCAATGCGGGCAGGCGTTGCGGATGCCGCTGTCCTCCGCTTCAGTTCCCCCTTTTTCCAGTTCGTTCTGGGGAGAACGGAACAATCCCATCAAGTTCATATGCGTCATCGCTCCTTTTCTTCCGAATTACTTTCCGGTCTCTTGGAAATTCCGCATGAAATCTGTATAGTAATCGCCCTTGCGGAACCGTTCGTCCCGCACGATGCCGATCTGATCTTCAATGTTGTTTTTGGGGCCGTCTACAATGAGCTCGCACAGGGCGGCCTGCATTTTGCGAATGGCCTCCTCCCGGGTGGAGGAATAGACGATCATCTTCCCCAGCATGGAATCGTAATAGGGAGGGATCTCATAGCCCTGGTACAAAAAGGTATCGAACCGCACCCAGGGCCCGCCGGGAATATGCAGGAATTCCACTTTTCCGGCCCCCAGGGCGTTGACCCTGCACTCGATGGCCGCGCCCCGCACGTGAATATCCTCCTGGGAGAAATCCAGCGGCACCCCTGCCGCAATGCGGATCTGCCATTTTACGATGTCGATGCCTGTTACCAGCTCGGAAACAGGGTGCTCCACCTGCAAACGGGTATTCATTTCCATGAAGTAAAACTTATTTTCCCGGTCCAGCAGAAATTCCACTGTACCGGCGTTTACATAGCCCGCGGCCTTGGCCGCCTTGGCCGCCGTTTCCATCAGCCTGCTCCGAAGCTCCTTCGATACCCCCGGGGAAGGGGATTCCTCAATGAGCTTCTGGTTGTTCCGCTGAATAGAGCATTCCCGCTCGCCCAGGCAGACAATATGCCCCTCTTCGTCCGCCAGCAGCTGTACCTCGATATGCTTGACCGGGTCCAGATATTTTTCCAAATAGACCCTGCCGTCGCCAAAGGCCTTTTCCGCTTCACTGGAGGCGGTGAGGAAGGCCTTTTCCATTTCCTCCGGGGCATTCACCAGGCGGATGCCCTTGCCACCGCCGCCGGCGCTGGCCTTGATAAGCACCGGGTAGCCGATGCTTTCCGCTTTTTCCTTTGCTTCCTGCCAATCCTTCAGCAGATCGGTGCCCGGCGTTACCGGAACCCCGTTTTCCTTCATCAGCCGCCGGGCGTGATCCTTATCTCCCATTTGGGAGATCACCTCCGCCGGGGGGCCGATGAATACCAGGCCGTACTGCCTGCACTGCCGGGCAAGCTCCGGGTTTTCCGCTAAAAATCCGTAACCGGGATGAATGGCCTGGGCCCCGGAAGCCAGGGCCGCGCTGATGATCCGCCGGATATCCAGGTAGCTTTCCTCCGCCTTCGCGCCGCCGATGCAGATGGCCTGATCCGCCATGGCGGCGTGCAGGGAATCCTGATCCGCCTCGGAGTACACCGCAACGGTGGAAATGCCCATTTCCTTGCAGGCCCGAATCACGCGAATGGCGATCTCGCCCCGGTTGGCAATCAAAATTTTAGTGAACAATCCGATTCATCCTTTCAGAAAACCGCGGCTTTTCAGCCGCAAGGTTTTTACTGGGAGTCCACCAGCGCAAAGGAAAACTCGGCGCTGACACACAGCTTGCCGTTTACCTTTCCCGTGCCCTTGGCAAAATAGAAGGCCCCTCTCTGCCGCAGCAGCTCGCACTCTGTTTCCAGGGTATCCCCCGGCTTCACCTGGCCCCGGAATTTTACCTTATCCAGGCCGGTAAACAGAGGGGTTTTCCCCTGGGCCTCTCCCAGAAGCAGCACGCAGGCGGACTGGGCCATCATTTCGCACTGGATCACGCCGGGCACCACGGGGTTCCCGGGGAAATGGCCCTGCAAAAAGTATTCATCCCCCCGGATATGGCATTTTCCGTGGGCCTTTCCGTCAATGAGCTCCACCTCGTCCACCAGCAGCATGGGCTCCCGGTGGGGCAGGATCTTTTTGATCTCTTCCTTGTTCATGACTGTTCTCCTTAGCCAGACGGCACAAATTTTAACCCGCTGAAAAGTGGCAGCAAACTGCCACTTTTCAGTTTATCGTCCTAGGTAGTTTACCCAATTCGGAACAGGGGCTGGTTGTATTCCACCACCTGGCCGTTTGCCGCGCAGATCTCCAAAATAGTGCCGTCTGTTTCGGCGGGGATCTCATTCATCAGCTTCATGGCCTCGATGATGCAAAGGGTATCTCCCTTCTTCACCTTGTCCCCCACCTCTACAAAGGGCTTGCTGTCGGGAGAAGGGGCCGCGTAGAACACGCCCACCGTGGGAGAAGCCACCACCACGCCCTCTTCCTTCTGAGGGGCGGCGGGCTCGGCTCCCGCCGGGGTAAAGACCTTCTGCGCCGCGCCGGGCAGGGCGGCGGGCTCCCGGTTTCTTTCCAGCTTGAGAACGGCCTCTCCTTCCCGGATCTCCAGAGCGGTCAGTTCATTTTCCTTCATCACACGGGCCAGCTCTTTGATATTTGCGATATCCATAGGCAAAAGCTCCTTTTAGATACTAGATTCTAGATGCTAGATGCTAGATTCTGGATGCTAGACAGTAGATAAAACCTTTTTACTATTTTTAGGGCAATACCGTACAAAGCTCACAGGGCGGTTTTTGTGCGGTGTCGCCTTAGGCCTCCGCTTTTTTGAAGGCTAAATACGCGTTGTGGCCGCCGAAGCCCAGGGAGGCGGAAAGGGCCAGGTCAATAGGGGCCTTTCTTGCCGTGTTCGGCACATAGTCCAGGTCGCAGGCGGGGTCCGGCTCCCGGTATCCGATGGTGGGGGGAACGATGTCCTCCTTCACCGCCAGCGCGCAGGCAATGGCCTCCACCGCCCCGGCGGCGCCCAGCATGTGGCCTGTCATGGACTTGGTGGAGCTTACCATGCACTTTCTTGCCGCTTCCTCGCCCAAGCCCTTTTTGATGGCCAGGGTCTCGCTGGAATCGTTTAAGGGAGTGCTGGTGCCGTGGGCGTTTACGTAGATCTTCGCGGAGTCCGCGCAGCCGCCGGCCTCGTCATAGGCCATTCTGAGAGCCGCCGCGCCGCCGATGGCCTCCGGGTGGGGGGCGGTGATATGGTGGGCGTCGCAGGTGACGCCATAGCCGCAAAGCTCGGCGTAGATATGGGCGCCTCTTGCCTTAGCGTGCTCGTATTCCTCCAGCATGAGGGCTCCGGCGCCTTCTCCCATGACGAAGCCGTTTCGTCTCAGATCAAAGGGAACGCAGGCGGCGGCAGGGTCCTCCGTGGTGGAAAGGGCCTTCATGTTGGCAAAGCCCGCCACGCCCACCGGCAGAATGGCGGCCTCCGCGCCCCCCGCCAGCACGGCGTCCAGATAGCCGTGCCGAATGGCCCGGTACGCCTCGCCAATGGCGTTGTTGCCGGTGGCGCAGGCCGTAACCACGGGAAGGGCCTCTCCCTGAAAATTGTGCTTGATGGCGATAAGCCCCGCCGCCATGTTCACGATCAGCGCGGGGATAAAAAACGGTGAGACCCGGTGGGGCCCTTTTTCCAATAGCGCCTGATGCTGCTCGGAAAAGGTGTTGATACCGCCGATGCCGGAGCCGAAATAGGTACCGATCCGCTCCGGGGGCAGCGTGCCTTTCACGCCGCTTTCCTCCACCGCCTGGGCGGCCGCGGCCAAAGCGTACTGGCAGAAAAGATCGTACTTTCGCACGTCTCCCTTCTCCATATAGTGCAGGGGGTCAAAATCCTTGACCTCCGCCGCCACCTTTACCTTATAGTCTGCGGTATCAAATTTGGTGATGGGCCCAATGCCGCATTTTCCGGCCTTCAGCCCCTCCCAAAATTCGGGAACGCTGTTTCCAATGGGCGTCACCGCCCCCATCCCCGTGATCACAACACGCTTCATCCGTTCTTCTCCTTCCGTGCAAACTAATCAGTTTCCAGCCCTTGCTTTTCATTCCTTATCTAGGGAACCACTGAACAAACCACGCCTAACGGCTTTATGCACATCTCGCTTGCATCTTTTCCGTCATAGCGCACAGCTTTCGCTTGCCAATCGCCAGATTGGCTGCGCTCAAG
>JAETPP010000294.1 GCA_021771115.1 Bacillota bacterium
AATATGAAGAAAAAGGTGGAAAAATGCTGTCTGGTTTTGCTGACGCTGGCGCTGGCAGCCGGTATTTTTTGCGTATTCTGGGGTTGGAAGCCCGAGGAGCTTGGTCAAAACGGTACGCTGGTGAAAAACATCGGCAAAGAGTGGGGCGGATGGCTATGACGACGGTATACCTGCAAATAGACCAGAATGTAAAGGTACCCTCGGAGCGCTTTTGCCTGAAGGATGTGGGCAAGGTCAGTTGCAGCGATAAGGCTCTGGAGGTAAAGCTGAAACTGCTGAAAATTCCAGCCGGACAGATCAACGGGCCGGGCCGGTATGTTTTTTCTGTCCTGGATGTGATCGAGGCGATTAAGAAGGAATATCCGTATGTGGAGGTGAATAACCTTGGAGAGGCGGACTTTATTGTGACACGGGAAAAGAAGGGCAATCCGGGATTGCTGTGGCAGTGGATGAAAACCCTGGGGGTCTGCCTGCTGGCCTTCTTTGGGGCTGCTTTGTCCATCATGGCTTTTAACAACGATGTGGGAATCACGGAGCTGTTTGAGAAAATGTATTTGCTGTTCACCGGGGCCCCATCCGATGGCTTTACGGTGCTGGAGGCTTCCTACTCTGTGGGTCTGGGAGCAGGCATTTTCCTGTTTTTTAATCATTTTTCAAAGAAAAAGCTGACAGCGGATCCTACCCCGCTGGAGATGGAGATGCGCTCCTATGAGGATCAGATCAATACGACGCTGATCGAGGCGGATAACCGGAATCCGGAGAAGCAAAACAGGTGAGACGGGAGAAAGAGACAGACGGGAAACAGGAGGGACAGATATGGCGGGAAGCAAAATTTTTCTGGCGGCGGTAGGATTTTCCGGCGGTTCCCTGGTGGCGGGAGGTGTGGTGGCGCTGATCGTGGGGTTAGGGATTATCCGCCGCTTCGCGGGTATCAGCCACACGGCGGCGCATGTCAGGGTGTATGAGACGGCCATCTGCCTGGGGGGAATCTGGGGCAATATCATGACGGTCTATTTTCCGAAACTGCCTCTGCAGTGGCCGGGGCTGCTGGTTATGGGGCTGTTTTTCGGAATCTTTGTGGGAGGCTGGATCATGGCCCTGGCGGAGATGCTGAACGTATTTCCCGTGTTTGCCAGACGGTTGAATCTGACAAAGGGAACCAGTTGGATCGTGGTGGGCCTGGCCCTGGGAAAAACAGTGGGGAGCTTACTGGAATTTTATCTTCGCTGGGGAAAAAAATGAGCGCGGCCCTTTTGTAATCGGGAAAAATCTGTTATACTAAAAACAAAATGGAGATATTGGTGGTGTGATAGAATTTGAACGAACGAAGGAAGATTACTTATACAAAAGAGGAGCTGGCGGCCAGGGTTAAGGTGCCGGCTATTGTGGAACAGGACCTAAAGCGGATCATCAGCGACCGGCTGGAGCAGTGCGGCCTTTACTTCCGGGTGTTTTCCCGGATCAAGACGGCTACCTCCATGGCCCGGAAATTTGAACTGAAGGAGTATGGCGAGAACCGGA
>JAETPP010000295.1 GCA_021771115.1 Bacillota bacterium
GGTCGAATCGTTCAGCTTCTCCTTCGTAACCGGGATGATGACCGCGAGCTTTTTGGCGGTGATCTCCGGGTAGATCCAGGTCGCCTTCGAGGTTTGGATGCGCTGCCCCTCGGATACCCAGTAAGCGCCGGGGCCGTCCGTCAGTACGTTGAACTTCTTGGTCTCGCTGTCCATCTGCTCCACTTTGGAAAGCCGGAGCACGCTGGACCCGCGCGCCACCATTTTCATAATTTCCGCCGCCTGCGGCGTCGGCACAAAACCTTGCAGTTCGTCTTTCAATACGCCCATCTTATCTTCTCCTTCTGTTCACAAGCTGTGTTTTCAGTCGTTCTTTCCGGCCTGCTCGGCGCGGATGATATCCACAAAGGATGCGGCGCCGGCGCTGTCCTCCTTGCCTTTGCCGCCCTTTGGCTCATAGCTATACGGTGCGGCCTGCTCATCCTGCTTTTCTGTTTTGAATTGGGTGGGGAAGCCCTCCCGCAGCGATTGCAGAATATCATCCGTGTTTTGGAGTTTTCCAGCCTCGTCGAAATCCCCATCCAGCAGGCCGCGTTTGAACAGCAGATAGTCCGGATCCAGGGCGCCGCTTTGCAGCGCAAAGGATTTGAACTGATACTCCCTCTGTTCCTTTGCGCGGGCCGACCTCTCCTGCCCCAACTGGGCCTGCAGCCCTTCCGCGTCGAGCTTTTCCAGGGCTTTCACCCGCTTCTGCGCGGCATCCAAATCACCCTTGACGGTGTTGTGCGTCTCCAGATCCACCATGTGCTTCGGAATCTCCTTTTCGATGCCGGCACACAGGGCGTCCGCGTCCAGCTTCCCGTCGGTGATCTTTGCCGCCGCGATCAGTTTTTTAAGCCATTCCAATTGTTTTTCCCCTTTCCTATTTTCAAATTTGGGCACAAAAAAGCACACCCGGAAGGTGTGCTAATTTCGGTTATTCGTTTTCTTCCATCGGCTCAAACCGTAACCCGTGGTCTCCGGGATACGGCCCGTCGTGCAGAACATCTTCTTTCAGGATCTCCCGCGGGATCCCGTCCGGAAACGCCGCGCAAACGGCGTCCGGGGATTCCAGGTCGTTGTGCTTGCAATAGCTGCACCGGAGCGTCCGTGGCTTTGGGTTATCCCACCAACGCGGGTCAGAATATGGCTTCATAGTCTACACCTCTTCCATGTATATCGTGCAGCCGTCCACTTTGACGACCTTGAACAGGGCCCCTCTGGCAAACAGCACTTCCATTTCATTGGGGTTGATCGTCCGGAGGTCCTTCCCGCTCTTGCTCTGGATGATGTATTGAACCGGCATCGTTTCGTCGTAAACCGCGGCGCCAGTCGATATATAGGAGGGAAACTGTTTATATGTGCCGACTGGATACTCCGCCAAAAATGCCCCGATATCCTCAATCTCATATTCGGACAACGACCGGAACACCACGCCCTGATATACCGGAAACTTTTCGAGCGCGCTGTCAAGCGCGGCCACAAACGCCCTTTCTTCTCCGCTGAGCGCCGCCCCGCTTCT
>JAETPP010000296.1 GCA_021771115.1 Bacillota bacterium
AAAAGCCCGTCCTCGCCCGTGTAGTCCTCCGGCTCTGCTTCCTGTGCCGTGGCAAGCCGGAAAATAGCGTTATCGTAATCACTCATAAAATCGTCCTCCTTGTTCATGGTCTTTTCTACGCCCGGTTTACGGGGCGTTGTATCTATGCTGTCAAAGGCTCTCGCCCTCCTTGTAGGTATAGCTGGGGATTCCCTTTTTCGGCTTCTCCTTTGCCTTGTCATCAGCCGCCCAACGCCGGATAGTGGCGGCATGGTTTTTGTATTTCTTGCCGCTGGAAGCGATATAGCCGGATAAGCGGTCTATGTAATATTCCCATTTGCCGGGAAGTTCCTCTTGCAGCTCTGCAAGCTCTTTTTCTGACAGAATGACGTTTTTGTATCTGCCAAAAGGGGCGGGGGCGGTCTGTCCTTTCTTTAGCTCTCCCTCTCTCTTTATCTCTAACTCTATATCTATCTCTTTCTCTATCTCTATCTCTGGTGGACAAATGTCCGCCCCATATGGTGGACGTTTGTCCGCCACGGCTTCCGGCAATGCCTTTTGTTCCTGCAAAGCCAGCCTTGCACGGCGTTTCCTCTCCCCCTCGGTAGAGGACTGACCGATTAAGAGTTCTATGTTGCTCATGTACAAAGCCCCATTCTGCAAGGGTTCTACAAGCCCCAGTTTCATAAAAATCTGCAAAGCCCTTTCCACTGTGCCGACTTGCTGGCGGGTGATGGTGGCTATCATCTGTGCGGTGTAGGGGATATTCTCGGCAAGCTGGAGCTTTCCCCCGTTTTTCAGCGATTTTAAGTACATCTTCAAGAGAATGTTTGAGTAGAGCATACCGTCCTGCATACTTTCCAGCAGCACGATAGCGTCCTCGTCAAAATAGCTCTCTTTCAGCTTTAGGTAGTAATATTTGCGGTTGTCTGCCATTCGTTCCTCCTTTGGTCTGTTTTGGGCTTCTGTTACGCTTTAGAACGCCGTTTTTGGGGGTAAAGGATATAAATATCGCCTACCCGTTGAGGGCGGTCAAAAAAGCCTTGATTTACGGGGGTTTGGAATATCCTAAAGCGTGACATTTATCCCTCTGTTTCCGCTTGCGCTGTGCGGCTTTGATTCTTTTCATGCGTCCGGCGCAATCCGGGCAGTATTTCCCCCGGTTTGACTTGGGGAGAAAATACCCGCCGCACTCGGTACAGCGTTTCCTGTCTGCGCGGTGGAGTAGGGCGGCTTCCAGTTTCCCGTCCAGCGGCAGCACGGCGGCTATGAACCAGCGGCATATAAGCGAATAGCTGATACTCTGGACGCATACGCAAGGCTCGCCGTTATCCAACAAGATACAGTTGCCGTTATCGTAGTTGCAGCACTCATGCACAAGGCGGCGGGCGGCTCTGTACTGTGGGTAGTCCATGTAGGGGCGTTTACCGTTCATTTTCCCGCCCCTTTCCCCGTTCCGGCTCACGGCGCAAGATTTTGTCAAGATTACTTTTCCCGGTCTGCAAGTCCCGGACGTTCTCTTTCTTCTCCCG
>JAETPP010000058.1 GCA_021771115.1 Bacillota bacterium
AACGGTAACCCGCACGGTAAAGCGGGCGCCATCCAGCGTGTAGCTGTTGTAGGTGAATTTTCCCTGGGTGTTCATTTCCTGCAGGGAAATTCCCTGGGGCACGCCGCCGTCCGGATAGGACAGCTCATAGGAAATGGCAAAGCCCTTTTCCCGGGCCTTCTCCAAATCAATAGCGCTGCCGGTCACATTGCGAATCCCGGAAACCAGGTCGTACTCGGAAAGATCCTCCAGAATCTCTTCTTTATTTCTCCACTGGTTCGCCAGCTCCAGAATATGAATATATTCGGTATTGGTGATGAGCTTGTTGTCTGTATTGCGCACAGGCACCTCATAGCTCACCTGATAGATCGTCCCCTTTACGCCGTTTTCCTCCACCTCTTCCATATTCAACAGCTGGTGGCTGGAGGTCAGAGCTGTACGCAGATAGGAAAACCGATCCTTCGGCTTGCTGACATAAACGGTTTTTTCTTCCACTACCTTTGTGCCGCTGGGCTCTGAGTAAGTGGAGCGAAGAATATGCTCTCCCTCCACCACATTGTTTACGCCTGTTCCTTCCCTATATATAATAGTATACGAATCTCCTGTTTTCCGGGTTACCTCAAAGGGACAGCTTTTTCCCGCAGCGGTATATGCCTTCTGCGTATTCGGGGTGGGAACAAACTCCATAGTGGGCCATCTGTCCTGATAGGCGGCATGGTACTGATCATACAAATCGGATCGGACAACGGCCTTCTGCGCAGAGACCGCATCCTCGATCATCTCCTGCCCGGAACCGTCCAGGGCCGTATTGCCCACGCAGAAGCCCTCCACCAATTCCCCGGCGGAGTTTTTCACCGTGCTTACCGTTCCTTCCGTCCGCACATCGACGGCGGTGGGCACAGAGGTTTCCTTATACAGGCCGATATCGATCGCATCTCCATAAACAGGCTTTCCCTCCGGGTCGTAAACAGCCCGAAAAGCAATTCTGGTTTTCTCGCCGCCCAGTACCGGACCGGCAGACTCGGTATACCAAAGGTAATTCTCCAGGTCAGCTGCCTCGTGGGTAAGATGAAGCTGGGGGGCGGGCACATCCGTGCGGGTGATCTCCTGATCCGTTTCCAGAAAGCTGTCCCAATAGGTGATCTGGGAAGGCTCCAGGTCCAGCGTTACGCCTACCGGCGTTCTCATAAAATATTCATCCAGGCTGGGGTCTGCGGGGTCCATCGCCCGATAAACCACCCACAGCTTTTTGCCATCTATTTTGCTGCCCGCGTATCTGGGGTCCGTAAAGGTTGCTTCCTTTACGCGGTAATATTCCCCGTTCGAGGTGGGAACAAGCTTCCCCTCTCCGCTTTCCTCAGTAACTGCACAATCTTCCAGGGAAGTGCCGTCCTCCAAAACAAACTCCCATTCGAGACCGGCAAAGAACCCTTCAAAATCGTCATGCTCCGGAGAGGAAAGAGCGGCGTCGGAAACTCTGGTACCCGCGGTGTATTTCAGAGCAGGCCTTTTCCCGTCTCCCTGATAGGCTTTCGGGATCCAGCTTTCCTCCAAATCGTTCTGCTGAGACTGCTCATAGTCGGGAACGCTGTACCGGGGATACCGGCCGGCTTCGATCACGACCCCCTCGGAGTTGGTGGGCCTTTCAAAATCCGGGTCGGAAACTTCAATGAACTCTCCGGGATGGTCGGGGTCCTCCATCACATCGCCGCTGACCGTGTTATTGTTGTCCACGATCAGGTTTTTCACCAAATACCTGCTGTTCATGTTGTCGTACCAAAGGCCGGGCCGGTCCTCCCCTGCAATGCTTTGGGCAGGGTTCCGGCTCCAGGTGGTACGGGAGGCGCTGCCGTTCTTTCTCCAGGTGGAAAGCTGCGGCTCGTCATAATAATAGTAGGCGTTTCCCTCCTGGGCCGTATAATATTCGTCCTGATATTTCTGGATAAAGCCCGCCCCGCCCATGGCCAGGGGAACCCTTTCTCCGGCGGAATTCTCATAGTAGAACTGATCCACGATCTCCTGGGCCTCCCGCGCCGTTTCCGGAACGCGGATGGAGCCGGAGAACAGCATATCGGTGCTGCCGGCATGGCTTGCGCCCTCATAGCACTGGAAATCCAGATCGATCACCGTGACATAGCCCTCTTCGTCCGGCGTGGGAAATTCTCCCTCATTGAAATAGAACTGGAAGTAGCAGTCCAGCATATTGTTTAAGCCCTGCTCCTTCCGGGCGCCGGACACCATATAGCCCGTATACCGGGAATACAGGTTCTGGGAACTCATTGCCATTTCAAAATCGCCTGTATCGGAAATGATCTTCGCCTTTTCCGTGGCCAGAAAATCCTGCATAGCCTGGGGCATGGTGCTGCGGTTAGAGGCCACCACGGCGATCCTTCCGTTAAAGGCCCGAAGCTCTCTGCGCTCCTCCGTCAGGAAGGGAGGCTGAGGATCGGCCCGGGGATGGGTGATGGGAACCACGCTTTCGGCGTCTGTCTGGAACACAAACACGCCTTCCCGCACGGTCTCATTCCGCTCGCCGGGCTCGGGCTTGATTTGTAAGCTCATGGTGAGGATGCCCGTGGTCTCATCAAACCCGGTCTGCACAAACCGCATCCGGGTATCCGGGACCTCAGCCGCCGCCTCCGGCTCCGGGTCGGAGGAAAGCACGCTCCCCTCCTCCGCGGCCATTCTCCTTGACGCCTGCGCAGCAGGAATTACCGGCAGTCCATAGACTGCCAGGAGCAATGTCAGAATGAACGCGACCACCCTTTTCCACTGTTTCATTGAATTCCTGCCTCCTCAAGGTTGTATCCGTCTTGAAATTGGTTTCCCTGACCCAAAAATCAACATCCTGTAAAAACATGGCTTTTGCTTGGTGGAATACTGCGGTTTTCTTTTCCAAATGGGCGCAGTACCCCTATCGTGCATTATAATACACATTATCATTATACCCAAAATGGCAAAAAGGTCAATATTTTTCTGCAAATTTCCTGGACTTTTCTTTGTTAAAAATTTAGAAAAACTACCCTGTCAGCGCTGAAAAAAACATCTCCTTTCTCCAGAATTTTTTCAAATTATACAAAATGTAGAGGTGTTCGTTTTTTCCATCCCAAGAAAAGGTAGTTTCGAATTTTTTCAAGAGAGGGAAAAGAGATATACACACAGTAATTTTTTCAAAAAAACTTGGCTTTTTCCGGGATTTCTCCATTGACAGAGGAAATTTTATCCCCTATAATAACGTTGAGTAATGCTGTGCGCATTGCTTTCTATAGTGACTACACTATTATTTTCATTTTTTCCGATCCCTTTTTGATTTTCATAACATAAAACGGGTTTTCCGAATTTTACATTTAAGGAGGGAATCTGATTTGAAACAAAACTCTCATCATCCGACTGGAGGAAAGCTACGCGGGCTGTTTTGTCTGAGTCTTGCTGTTGTATTGGCCGCCGGGATTGCCTTGAACAGTACCGCCGCCGGCAGCAAGCCTTCCCAGTATGACATTTCCGTATGGAGCTCTCCTACCCATACCGCCGCCCTTTCCGGCGACAAACTGTATTTCTGGGGAACTAATGAACGCGGCCAATTTCCGGGTTCAGAGGTGATTTATTCCCCCGAACCGCTTCTGCTACAGCGCGGGATCAAGGATGCCGCAGTTTCCACCAACCGCACGTTGACGGTATCCTCTGACGGGCAGCTTCGTTCCTACGGGATCGAGCCCGCCACTGGCTCTTCTTCTCCCAAGGAGGGCGCCCTATTGGCAAAGAACGCTGTACAGGTGGAAGCCAATGACAGCTTTGCGGCCTATATCGATAAAAACGGCGCCCTTTACACCTGGGGCGAAAATGAATTTTCCCAGCTGGGCAACGGCTCCGCCAAATCTTCTGCCGAGCCGGTTCGGATCCTGGAAAGCGGTGTAAAAAAAGTCAGTCTGGGCAACACCTTTGGTTTGGCCCTGCTGGAGGACGGCTCCGTGTACGGTTGGGGCAGCGTTTCCTATTTGCTGCCGGATTACAGCGAAGCCTCTGACGCCGAAGGGACTGTGAAGAGTCCCGTAAAAATCACAGAGGACGTACAGGATATCAGCGCCGGGGAATCCCATGCCTGCCTGCTGAAAAAGGACGGCTCCCTGTGGACCTGCGGCAGCAACATCTACGGCCAGACCGGCATAGAAGACGATCTTTCCGGCAGCCTGACCCAGATCATGACCGGCGTTCGCAGTGTAAGCGCCGGTTCCAATCACAATTTTGCCGTGTCCAATGACGGCGCCGTTTACGCTTGGGGCTACGGCCTGTCCGGCCAGCTGGGCAGCGGCGTTGCCACCTGCTATAACACCCCCACGGAAACCACCTTTAACTACGTGCAGGTTTTTGCCTGCAGCGACAATACCTTTGGAGTGGCCCCCGACGGCTCGCTGTATTCCTTCGGCAACAATACCAATTACCGCCTGGGCAAGTCCAACGGCTCTGATTCCCTGCTGCCTGTGCGGATCCTGGATCAGAAGATGAATTGGGTCTACACCGATTCTCCGGAGACCGATGATCCCACTCACGGCGCGGACCATCCCGATCACTCCGATCCCGAGCCCTCTCAGCTGCCTGAGGACAGTGTCAAGGAGCCTGAGATCGTCAGCGTTCCCTTTGTCAGCGGCTACGAGGACGGCACCTTTAAGCCCGATAAAAATGTGACCAGAGCGGAATTCCTCCGGATGCTGGTTTCCGCTCTCTGCGAGGACTTTGATCCTGAGCACAATTACGGCACCTGCTCCTTCTCCGATATTCCTTTGGGCAAGTGGTACGAAAACTACATTGCCTTTGCGGAGCAGAAGGGCCTGGTGGCCGGCTACGAAGACGGCACCTTCCATCCCGAAGCCTCCATTACCCGCGCCGAGGCAAGCAGCCTGACGGCGGCGGTGCTGAAGCTGGATACCGCAGCCGCGCCTTCCGCGGGCTTTACCGATGTGGGCACGAAAAACTGGGCGGCGCCGGCAATCAACGCTCTGGTGGAAAAAGGCATTCTCCACGGCGATGGAAACGGCAAGTTCCGGCCCGGCAGCCCCATCACCCGCTCTGAGGCGGTTATCGTGGTGGCCTCCTCCACCGGCTTCCAGCCGGATACCGAAACGGTAGAACAGCTGGCAAAGAGCTTCCCGGAGAGCCCCTTTAAGGATGTTCCCACCACAAAGGGCTATTACGCGTACCTGCTTCGCGCGGTAGGTTATGTAAAATAAGCCCGTCCTTCTGTAAAATCAAAATGCAGCTTTTTCTAAAAGGCCTGCGCCTCCCGAAAAGGAGCGCAGGCCTTTTTTCACGGTTATCATTGCATTGGCGGGCAAAAAATGGTATACTGTTTCAATATCAGCGATTCGGAAAACAAGCCTTGAAAAAACAGCTTTTTTCGGACAAAGGAGCGGGTAAACACATGAATCAGACAGAAAAGACCATGGAAAAAATCGTGAACCTCTGTAAAACCAGAGGCTTCATTTTCCCCGGCAGCGATATTTACGGCGGCCTTGCCAACACCTGGGATTACGGTCCTCTTGGGGCCAGGCTCAAAAACAACGTAAAGGACACCTGGCGCAAGCGCTTCATTCAGGAGCGGAAAAACAGCTTCGAAGTGGACGCCGATATTCTGATGCACCCCAGGGTATGGGAGGCAAGCGGCCATGTGGCCTCCTTCTCCGACCCTCTGCTGGACTGCAAGGAATGCAAAATGCGCCACCGGGCGGATAACCTGATCGACGATTTTGACCCGGAGGCCCACGCCGACGGCATGACGAAGGAAGAAATGTTCCAGTATATCAAGGATCATCACATTCCCTGCCCCAACTGCGGCAAGCACAATTTCACGGATATCCGGGAATTCAACCTGATGTTCCAAACCTACCGCGGCGTGACTAACGACAGCAAAAGCGTGATCTATCTCCGCCCGGAAAACGCCCAGGGCGAATATGTGAATTTCCTGAACGTTCAGCGCACCATGCGGGCAAAGCTGCCCTTCTCCATCGGGCAGATCGGCAAGGCCTTCCGCAATGAGATCACCCCCGGAAACTTTACCTTCCGCACCATCGAGTTTGAGCAGATGGAGTTCCAAACCTTCTGCAAGGAGGGCTCTGACGAGGAGCTGTACGCCTACTTCAAGGAGTACGGCAAGCAGTATTTTGAGGATCTGGGGCTGCCGGCGGAGCGCCTGCGGTTCCACGACCATGAAAAGCTTGCCCACTACGCCAAGGCCGCCTGTGATATTGAGTTCCTGTTCCCCTTCGGCTGGGGCGAAATCAACGGCACCCATAACCGCACCAATTTCGATCTCACCCGCCACCAGGAATACAGCGGCCAGAAGCAGGAATATCTGGATCCGGAAACCAACGAGAAATTCATCCCCTTCATCATTGAATCCACCTATGGCCTGGACAGGACCGTGCTGGCCCTGCTGTGCGAGGCCTATGATGAGGAAATGCTGGACGAGGAAAAGAACGACAGCCGGGTGGTCCTGCATTTGAGCCCCGCCGTGGCCCCCTATAAGGCCGCCGTGCTGCCCCTTTCCAAGAAGCTGGGCCCGAAGGCGCTGGAAATTCGGGATCTGCTCTCCAAGCACTTTATGACCGATTACGATGAAACCGGCTCCATCGGCAAACGCTACCGCCGGGAAGACGAGATCGGCACCCCCTTCTGCATCACGGTGGATTTCCAGACCGTGGGCGATGAGAATTCCCCCGCTGACAACTGCGTCACCGTGCGGGACAGGGATTCCATGGAGCAGGTGCGCATGCCCATCGAAGCGCTGGTTTCCTACCTTCAGGAAAGGATCACTTTTTAAGGCAGCGTTCCCATGAAATATGTGATGAAAAAGCGCCCCCGATCGGGGCGCTTTTCCGCAGGGGGGATCTCATTTCATGAAAATTGATCGTTTGCTGGGTATTTTGGCGGCCCTGCTGCGCCGGGATAAGGTCACCGCGCCTTTTCTGGCGGAAAAGTTTGAGGTGTCCCGGCGCACCATCAGCCGGGATATTGAGGCCCTGTGCATGGCGGGGATCCCCATCGTCACCGAGCAGGGCCGAAACGGCGGTATCTCCATCGCCCCTGGCTATACGCTTCCGAAGCAGCTTTTGACCGAGGAGGAGCTCTCCGCCATTCTTTCCGGCATTCGGGGGATCGACAGTATTTCCCCTTCCTCCCATCAGGCGGCCCTGGAGGAAAAGCTGTCTCCGCAAAATAAGGAGCCTTCTCCTCTGTTGATCGACCTTGCCTCCCACTATAAGGACAGCTTGACGGAAAAGATTTTCCTTCTGCGCCAGGCCATAGAGGACTCTTTTTTGGTCACCTTCCGCTACTACTCGGAAAAAGGGGAAAGCCTTCGGAGAGTGGAGCCGTATCATATCGTGTTTCAGTGGAATAACTGGTATCTTCTGGCCTGGTGTACCGAAAAGCAGGATTTCCGCATGTTCAAGCTCTCCCGGCTGTGGGAGCTTCGGCCGGCAGGCGCCGCCTTTTCTCCCCGAAAAGTACCGGAAGAAAAGCTGGATTTCGAAAAGACCTGGCAGGAAAACTACAGGCTGGAGGCGCTGTTTGAATCCCGGGTGAAATACCGGCTCATTGAGGAATACGGGCCGACTTGCTTTTCCACAGAACCGGACGGCCGCCTGAAGGTTTCCATCGATTTCACCTTTTACAGCTCCATGCTTTCCTGGGTACTTTCCTTCGGGGACAGCGCCGAGGTGCTTTCGCCCCCGGAGCTTCAAAAGGATCTAAAGAATATCGGCAAATTTTTTACCGAACAATATAAAAAACAGGACAGTTAGCTGTCCTGTTTTTTTCTGTGCCATATCCCGAACGAGAAAGATATGGCAGCTCCTTTAGAATATATTTCTTTTTATTTCAGAGAAACCAAAATTTGGCGTACCAGACGAAAAATCACGCTGTTAAAACATGAAAAAAGGCAAATTCCCTCACAACAATTTCCCCAAGGATGCTTCCAGCTCCGGCAAATCACCCTGGATAATTTCCCAGACCAGCTTAAGATTGACTCCTTCATAAGAGCCTGTTCAGCATCCCCCCGCGCACGTCTTGACGGCCGATTTCTCGCCCAGACTTCGTTAAAATCCCTTGCAATCCGTCAGGATTGCTGCGGCTTTTTGCCTCGCTGGGCAAAAAATCCGCTCGCCAATCCGCACACGTTGAGATACTGAACAGGCTCTAATCGTGAACAATATGGTTACGAAGGCCGTACATCTCCCGCCAGGGAATCTCCGGGTGAGCGGCAATAAATTCGTCGTCGACCACCTTGCAGAGTTCCCCGAGCTGGCTCAGGTTAAATACGCAGGCCTCCACCAGCTTGCTGTCGGCGGAGAAGGAGGCGTAATCATAGTCCTTGCAGTAGCCCAGCACTTTTTCCACGTAGCCTGCCATTTTCTGCACAACGATTTCATTTCTCATAGATAGTCACCCCGGTGGCCTGGATTTCCCGATCGATGAGGGAGCCGCGCTCGATGTGGGAGACATCGAACACATCCACGGGCATCCCTGCGGCCTCTCGCACCGCTTCGATCAGACTCACAAATTTCAGGCCTTTCAGGTCGCTTTGTACCAGCAGATCCAGATCGCTTTTGGGGGTAGCCGTCCCCTTGGCGATAGAGCCAAACAGAATTGCCGAAGTGATGCCATACCGGTCAAACACAGGGGCCAACACACGTTTGGCATCGGTTACACTTTGCAGCATTCGGGACACCTCCTTGCAGCTCTAGTATAGCGTAAAACAGAGGAAAAAGAAAGATGTGTTACACTCTCTTACAAAAATTCTTTTTGCGTTCCATAATATCTTCTTATAAAATCGAAGGTTAAGGGAATGGAGAACCTTCAATTTTGAGAAAAAATAGCGGTAGGATGGATCATGACGCAATCACTCTATGAACCAGGAGGGATGGTACGGTCGAAAAAATTTTTCGACCCGCTCAAACAGGACAGCTAGCTGTCCTGTTTTTTTCTGTACCATAGAGCCATGCTTTGAAAGCGAACGGGGCAGATCCCCGTAATTTTCAAAAAAGGAATGGTGTAAAATGAGTCAGCTTCAGGAACGAAAGCAAGAGATCACCGCCTACTGCGGGCTGGATTGCAACGGCTGTGAATTTGTGGAAAGCTGTCACTGCGGCGGCTGTATCGCCACGAAGGGGCGGCCCTTCCATGTCTCTGCGGATCAGGAATCCTGTGCGGTGGCAAAATGCGCCCTGGAAAAGGGCGTGAGCTTCTGCGGGGAATGCGAAAGCTTCCCCTGCCTGCTTCTTCAGAGCTTTTCAAACGACCCCGAGCACGGCGATACCCCTCGGGGCGCCAGGATCTGCCGCTGCCGGGAGCTGATGGCGGCACAGGCAGACAAAATTTAAGGAAGCACTGAATCAATCTGATGTGCATATCGTGCAGTCAGATTTTCCGTCAGAGTGTACAGCTTGAGCGCAGCCAATCTGGCGATTGGCAAGCGAAATCTGTGCGCTATGACGGAAAAGATGCAAGCGAAATGTGCATAAAGCCGTTAGGCGTGATTTAATCAGCGCTTCCTTAAGGCAACACCGCACAAAAGACTGCCCTGTGGCTTTGTGCGGTGTTGCCTTAAGAAAATCTTACAGAGAGGGCGCGCTGCAGAATGGAGGTCTGCAACGCGTCCTTGCTTTTTGTTTGCCGGGAAAGGGTCCTGAATTTCTATAAAATCCCATATTTGGGGTTTCCTTTTCAAAAATCCAGAAAAAACCCCTAAATTTTGTGAATTCAGGTAGAAAAAAGATTGAATCACGCCGCTTTCTGTGATAGAATGAATAGTAGCTTCGCGGGACTCGGGGAAACACGCCCCAGAGGGGCTCAAAAGGCGCGCTGACAGCGTTTTGCAGCCCTAGTCATCACACCCTTTGAGTCCCTCTGGGGTCCGAAGGAGTTTTGCGGGAGCAGGAGGTGTTCCCGGGCAAGGTGTAACGACAGGAGTTCTAACGCCGGCCGGGGACTCCTACCGCCCCGCAGAACCGTGTCTACCCGAGTCCCACGAAGCTATTAAGTAGGCGTATGCTCTTTTGGCAGGAGGGATCTTCATGGCCTCCAAACGGCGCCGCTTTGCAGTGCTGCTTGGCTCGCTGCTTTTCGCGGCCTCCATTTTCAGTATTCCCGCCCTCGCCACAGAGGAAGGCGGGCTTGTTCCTTATACGGAAAATGGGGATAGCGGCGTCATTGTTTTCCCCACCGACCCTGCGCCGCCTACCCCCACGCCGAAACCTACACCGGAGCCTACGCCTGTTCCCACGCCGGAACCCACTCCCGTGCCCACACCGGAACCCACGCCGGTGATCGATCCCTCTCCCTCCGAGGAGCCGGACGATCCTCCCTATGTTCCTGACGACCCTGCTCCCACACCCTCCAGAAGGCCGAACGGGGCGGGTGCGGTCACTCCCGCGCCCACGCCTCACCCCTCCAACAGGCCCACCCCCACGGAGCAGCCCTCGGTGAACCGGCCAAAAATAACGCCGAAGCCCCAGAATCCTCTGGTCTCTTCTCCGGAGACTTCGGACGACGGCACCAACTATGTGACCTTTGCCCAACTCAATGTGAAAAACAATTCTCTGGCCATTACCCTGTTTTACGGCGGCCTTGCCTGCGCGGTACTGGGCGCGGCGGGATTGATCGTTTTGTTGGTACGGTTCTTAAAAAAGCATCGCCGGGATGAAAAGGCAGCCATTTTCCGGGAAATTGAAGCGGCGGAAAACCGCCAGCACCCCAGCCGGGCCCCCAACAGAATGCCCGAGCTCGTGACCTCTTTGAACCACGGTCATCCTGTGGCTCACCCCGCGGACGCTCCTTCTCACAGGGAGCCTGCTTCCCGTCTGCCGGAGTCTGCCGCCAGACAGACTTCCGCTCCTTCTTCTTCGATTTCCCGTCCTTCCTCTTCGGAAGGAGAGCTTCCCCTTGCTTCCACCTACAGAGGCGTGTCTCATGCCTCTCCCGCTCCTTTAGCCAGGCCCGGTACCGGAGCAAACGCCCCCATTATTCCCGTGCAGGCCTCCATGTATACCGAGGAATTTTCCCTGCCGAAGGAAGAAGCCCCCGCCGCGGCTCCGAAGCCGCAAATGGCTTCCAGGCTCCGGCAGTCTGCTCAGCGGCCGGCGGAAAAGCAGACCGTTCCGGAACACAGCGGCGTTTCCGCTCCTACGGCAAAACCCGCAAAGCCGGAGCATTCTGAGCCGCCTTCTCCTCCGGCGGAAGCTCCTAAGCCCGTAAAGCAGGAGCCGCCCGTCCAAAAGAAAGCGGAGGCTCCGAAAAAGGAACCTCCTCCCGCGCCGGAAAAGCCTACCCCCTCTTCCAAGGCGGAAAAAAAGCCGGAAAAGGAACCGGCCCCTGCTGATGCGCAGATCCCCGGCCAAATGAGCCTGCTGGACTGACACTTTGGGCTTTCCTGTTTTCTTAGTATTGTGAAACACCATAAAAGCGACCCACACAGAAAGGACGGGCGGGCCTTTGCGCCTGCCGTCCTTTTTTCTATTGCAGCGGTCCCGCCGCTTTTCGGCACAGGTTTTCCGCCGATCCGCCGAAGGCCGCTTCCTTGCTTGACCGCAGACCTTCGCGGAAAGGCAGATCTGCTTGTGCTGCGGTATGGACGGAGCCCGGCTATTTGAAAAACCATGGAAAAGGACGCTGGAACATGAAGCGCAAAAAAACATCCCTGAAGCATTATTTGAAAGGTCTTGAGGTTTCGCACTGCGCAAATATATCCAAGAGGAATATCTTGAAGACGGCGTAGCTGTCATCCACATTGCCTTATATGACGGCTTTGAAATTTTTGATCCTCTGACCACCGGAAAGCAGCTGGAATTAAACCAGGATATTTACGACCTGATCGGCCGAAAATCAAATCTCATTCCCGCCTCGGTGCCGATCACCCTTTGTTTCACCGGCAGACAGCTGACAGAAGCGGAGCAGAACACGATCCGCCGTTTAATTGCTGAGCATTATTTCGGGCAGATGCAGGATCTGGCATGGGATCAGCGGAGCAACCGGCATAAGATGTGGGGTCTGCTGGGCTTTGGCATTGCATTGATCACGGTTTACTTCCTGTTGGCGGTAAATTTCGATAACCTTGTGCTGTTGGAGATCCTGAGCATCATCGGCTCCTTTTCCGTGTGGGAAGCAGCGGACTGCTTTCTTTTAGAGCGCCGTGAAATTCGAAAACAGCTGATTTGTAACCGCCAGCTTTTAGACATGAACATCCTCTATAAAAACTAGGGCGTGTTCCGCACCCTTTCGCCCGCTTCCATGTGCCCCGAACACACAAAAAAGAACGGCAGGACAGACCGGGAAGGTCTGTCCTGCCGTTCTTTTTTTCTTTATGCCTTCTTTTATTTCTGCGTTTCGCCCTTATCCTCCAGCAGGGTGACCGTTACCGTCAGCTCCGTGCCGTTTTGCCTGTACAGCGTGATCTCCGCCGTATCGCCGGGGGCATACTTCAAAAGCAGGTTGGAAATATCCGAAAGACCTGTTACCGTTTCGCCATCGATAGCGATAATGATATCGCCCTCTTCGGCCTCTGTGCCGGTGAAGGCGCTTTCCTCGCCGATCTCGGTGATCATAAAGCCCTGAGGCACCTGATAAATCGCCGCCATGGCGTCCGTGACGTCCATGCCGGTGATCCCCAGCCTTACCCGGCCCTTGACATAGCCGCCGGAAAGCAGTTCGTTTATGATGGGCTGGGCCTTGCTGACCGGGATGGCAAAGCCCATTCCCTCATAGCCCTCCGTAATGATCTTGGAGGAGTTGATGCCGATCACCTGGCCGTACATATTGACCAGCGGGCCGCCGGAATTGCCGGGATTGATAGCCGCGTCCGTCTGAATATAGGTCATGCCGTTTTCGCTGTAGCGGCCTACCTCCCGATCCAGGCCGGACACATAGCCGCCGGTCATGGAGCCGGAGAATTTCTCGCCGCCCGGGTTGCCGATGGCCACCACGGAATCGCCGATCTCCAGCTCCCCCGCATCCCCGAATTCCGCCGGGGTGAAGCTGTGGTCGTTGGTTTTCAAAATCGCCAGGTCAGTGGTGCGGTCCACGCCTACCACCACGGCCTCATATTCGTCGCCGCTTGAGGTGATGATCTTCACCACGCTGCTCTTACTATTGAGCACCACATGGGAATTGGTGATGATATAGCCATCGGAGGTGGCAATAATGCCGGTACCGGTGCTGTTCTGCTCCTGGCCGTTCCGCGTCAGGGTAACGGCCACCGTTACGGTGGACTTTACCACCTTCTTATAGACCTCCTGGCTTGTAAGCTCCTGCCCGTTCGGTTTTTTGTGAATGGTGATCCCCTCCGTATTGGGGGTGACATCCACATCCGGCTCGCTGGGATCCTCTTCCTTGCTGTCCGGCGGGATCACGCCATCGTCAAAATCGGGAATATCGTCCTCATCGCCGCCGTCCGGCTGCTGGGGCACCGGCAGCTGGAAGCCGGGGGTATTTCCATAGGGGAGGTTTCTTTCCGTGGTGGCCGCGTGATAGGCCAAATACCCGAAAAGCCCGATCAGCGCTGCGGCTGCCAAAATGGAGGCGATCCAGATAAAAACCTTCAGGCCCACAGACATCTTCTTTTTAGGCGGACGGGGCGGCTCCGCCCCATAATAGGGATACCCGGGGTGCTGTCCATAGCCGTAATAAACGGGCCCTGCGGGCTGCTGAGGCTGGAAGCCGGGGGCATAGGGCGGCTGAGAAGCAGGTGCGCCGTAAGGGGCCGCCCCCGGAAAAGCCGCCGGAGGCTGGGGATATCCATAGGGCTGAGGAGGCTGCTGATAGAGCGGAGGATATCCATAAGCGCCGGGCTGAGGGGAATAGGGCTGTGCTCCCTGGGGCGGATATACCGCTCCGGGCTGGGGCGCAGGAATTGTTTTTTCCGCAGAGCCTTGCACAGAAGCATCCGCGCTTTCCGGCGGGACTGCTCCAGGCCCCTCCGGCGGAGTCTCTTCCCCTGCAGCAAGGGGCTCCACACTGGGAATGGGCGGCTCCGCCGCTTCCTGTATCGGTTCCGCCGGCCCCTCGCTGAAGCCATCCTCCCGCAGGCTGTCCGCGGGGGCGGCGGGCTCTTGGGGCATGGAGGTGTTTTCCGCGGAGGCAATGGGCTCCTGCGGCATAGAAGCGCCTTCCGTGGAAGCAAAAGTCTCTTGCGGGGTAGAAGTATTTTCCGCAGGGACAGAAGCCGCTTGCGGCATGGGGGCGCTTTCTGCGGCGGGCGCAGCTTCAGGAGCGGGCCTGTCCGCAGTCACAGTCTCCTGTCCGGAAGCAGGCTCTTGTTCTGGCTGTTCTCCCTCTGTGGGGATGGTATGAATCTGCTCGTCGATCATCTTTCTCTTTCCTTTCTAAGGTTCTATTTTAACCATACAAGATCTTTATTTCTCCGTTTTTCCGTGCTCCTGCGGGTCCTTCTGCTTTCCGTCTTTTCCTTTGGCGTCCCGGGATCTCGGCTCCTTCAGCTTCAGGGGAAGGCCTTCTTTCAGTTTGGGCGCCTGAGGCGGCTTGGGAAGGTAAAATTCAAAGCGGCAGCTTTGCCCCGCCACAGAGCTTACGCCGATATCCCCGCCGTGCAGCTTCAGGATGGTTTTCACAATGTAGAGCCCCAGGCCCATGCCGTTTTTATCCTGGCTGCGGGAACGGTCCGTTTTGTAAAACCGCTCGAAGATCCGGGGCAGCTCCTCGGCGGCAATGCCTTGTCCGCTGTTTTCTATCACCACACTGGTGCGGTCGATGCCGTCTGTGATCTGCACCGCGATATAGCCGCCCTGGTTTGTAAATTTCACCGCGTTTTCGATCAGGTTATAGACCACCTGATGGATCAGGTCCTGGTCGCCGTACACGGTCTGTGCCCTGGCGCTTTCCAGCCCCCGCACCTCGATCTGCTTCTCGTCGATCCGCTGTTCAAAGGTCAGCAGGGTATCCACCAGGATCTGGGTGATATCAAAGTGATTGGGGTTTAATTTCATCTCCCCGTTGTCGATGCGGGAAAGATCCAGCATGGATCTTACCAGCCGGGAAAGCCGCTTTATCTCGCTTGACACCACCTGCAAATACTTTGCCTGCTCCTCCCGGGGGATGGTGCCGTCCAAAATGCCGTCGATAAACCCGGCAATGGTGGTCATGGGCGTTTTCAGCTCATGGGACACGTTGGCAATAAAGCTGCGCCGGGTCCCCTCTGAAATGGAGAGGGAATTGGCCATATTGTTGAAGGAAACCGCCAGCTGGCCCAGCTCGTCTTCACTGGTCACCGGCACCCGCACGGAAAAATCCCCCGCGCCGAAGCTTCTGGCCGCCGCCGACATCTGCCGCAAAGGCTTTACCAGCCGGTAGGCAAACATTCCTATCACACAAAAGGCCACTGTCAGCGCCACTGCCGCCGCCACCAGAAAAATGCGGAACCATTCGTTCCGGAAGCTGTTCACCGTAACCACACTGGTAGCGGCAAACACCGCCCCTACGCAGGTTCCGTCCGTCTGAGCGCGCATTGGCACGCCTATGATATAGTAGCTGCTCTTATAAAAGCCGTCAAAATTGTTTTTTTCCTCGTACATTCCCTTAGCCGCCAGCGCCACCGCCTGCTCCGGCACCTGGGTGGGATTTTCCAGCCTGCTGTTGGGATAGTTGCCGGCCAGGATATTTCCCTTCAGATCCGTAATGAAAATATCCGCGTCGATACTGGTGGAAAAGCTGGAAATAAAGCCCTGCAGCACCTCGGTGGGCAGCCGGTACTCCTGCTTCCCCTCCTGCACCAGATACCCTTCCGCCAGGCCCGCGATGGACGAGGCATTCTGCGTGAGAAGCTCCTTTTTTTCATTTCTCCAGTATTGGGAAAAAAACAGCATCATCATACTTCCCAGCATGGTAAAGCTGAGAATGACGATCACCATGGTAATGCTGAGGTATCGCTTAAAAATGCTCTTCTGCATTTTGCCGAATGATCCTTTCCCGGGAGCCTGCATTGCGGAAAGCTCCCTATTCCTTCACTTCAAATTTGTAGCCCACGCCCCACACGGTTTTCAGCGCCCATTGGTCGGAAACGCCCTCCAGCTTTTCCCGCAGGCGCTTTACATGCACGTCCACGGTGCGGCTATCCCCGTAATAATCAAAGCCCCACACCTCATCAAGCAGCTGGTCTCTGGTAAATACCCGGTTGGGGTTGGAGGCCAGGTGATAGATCAGCTCCATCTCCTTGGGCGGCGTATCCACCTGCACACCCTTTACCTTCAGTTCATAGTTTGTCAAATTGATGGACAAATTTTCATAAGAAACGGCTTTATTTCCGCTTTGCTTTTCCCCGCTCTGGGTGCTGCGCCGCAGCACCGCCTTGATGCGGGCGATCACTTCCTTGGTTTCAAAGGGCTTTACCACATAATCGTCCGCGCCTAAGTCCAGGCCCAGCACCCGGTCGAACACCTCTCCCTTGGCGGTGAGCATGATGATGGGACAGGCGGATTTTTTGCGGATCTCCCTGCACACCTGCCAGCCATCCAGGCCGGGCAGCATGATATCCAACAGCACCAGGTCCGGCTCCGCCGCGTCAAACATTTTTAAGGCCGCTTCCCCGTCATGGGCAAGAAACGCGGTAAACCCCTCTTTTTCAATGTAAAGCCGAAGCAGCTCGCAGATATTCGTATCGTCGTCCACGATCAATATTTTTTCAGAAGCCACCTTCTCCACCCCTTTTTCAAAGTTTTACCTTTTCTAAAGCTGTCTTTTCCAAAACCAAATTCCGAACACACGCCCAAACCGCTTCTCCCTTCGCTTTCGACAGGCAGGCTTCGGGCATACGTTCCTACCGTACATGAGTTCATTTTACCCGCTCTCTATGGCAAAATCAAGAAAAAGAGATGAACATTCTGTGAAAATCGGCTGCGCCGCAGGCACTCGGCAGCTGCGCTGCAGGCACTCGGCAGCTGCGCTGCAGGCACTCGTGAAGCTTCCTGGTACAGGGGGAAACTTTCTGACCCGACCGAAAGCGACTGGCAAATTATTGTTTGGCATACTAACGACCCCCGCACACTGTCATCCTGAACAAAAGCAAAGCTTGCTTTGCTTTCAGTGAAGGATCTCGGTTAGCAGCAACCGGCGCATGAAGGGCTTTTTAATCACCGGCTGGGATATGGCCGAGATT
>JAETPP010000297.1 GCA_021771115.1 Bacillota bacterium
GCGGAGCCGGAAACCGAGAAACCAACAGAGCAGCCCAAAGAGAAAGGCAATACAGGCGGGCTTGTGCTTTTCCTTGTCGTGGCACTTCTTGGCGGCGGGGGCGCGTTCTATTATTTTAAGTTTATGAAGCCAAAGCAGAACGTCAAGGGCGACACCGACCTTGAAGATTTCGATTTTGACGATTACGACGAGGACGAGGGGGACGGGCTTTCTGATGAAGAACAGGAGGACGAGGAAGCATGACGCTTTTTACCGAAAACCCTTTAGAAAAAATGATGGTACAAAGACCCACCGGGCGGCGTGACAGTGCGCCGCCCGTTCCAAAATCCCCGGCGTGTATGCGTTGCCCTTATAAGGCGCAATCCCCCTGTATCGGCTATTGTCTGAAACAGGCACAGGAGAAGAAGCATACCGCGCCGGAAGGCTGAAAGGAGGATTTTTTTCATGGCACTTAGACTTGTGATTGCAGAAAAGCCGAGCGTGGCGCAGACTATCGCCGCCGCGCTTGGCGTTAAGGGAAAACAGGACGGATATATCGAGGGCGGCGGCTACCTCATTTCATGGTGCGTCGGGCATTTGGTACAGCTTGCGGAAGCCGCCGCCTACGGGGAGCAGTACAGGAAATGGCAGCTTGACAGCTTACCCATTCTGCCGGAGGAATGGCAGTACGCCGTTGACCCGGACAAGGGGAAGCAGTTTGCGACCTTAAAGGAGCTTATGCACCGCACCGACGTTTCGGAAGTGGTGAACGCTTGCGACGCGGGGCGCGAGGGAGAATTGATATTCCGCTTTGTCTACGAAGTGGCGGGCTGCAAGAAGCCCATGCGCCGCTTGTGGATTTCCTCAATGGAGGACGGGGCGATTAAGGCGGGCTTTGCTTCCCTCAAAGACGGGCGGGACTATGGCGCGCTCTTTGCGTCCGCCCTCTGCCGCGCAAAGGCTGACTGGCTTATCGGCATTAACGCCACCCGGCTTTTCTCCTGCCTGTATGGAAAGACCTTGAACGTGGGGCGCGTCCAGACCCCGACCTTAAAAATGCTCACCGACCGGGACGCGGCTATCTCCCATTTCCAGAAAGAAAAATATTATCATGTTCGCCTTGATTTATCCGGCGCGGACGCGGCAAGCGAAAGGATTTCGGACAAGGCAGAAGCCGACGCGCTGAAAGGGGCTTGCGAAGCGGGAAAGGCGGTATGCGTTTCCCTTACCAGAGAGAAGAAAACCGCAGCCCCGCCAAAGCTCTTTGACCTTACCTCTTTGCAGCGGGAAACGAACCGCATTTTCGGTTACACCGCAAAGCAGACCCTTGACCTTGCACAATCCCTTTATGAAAAGCGGCTCCTTACTTATCCGAGGACGGACAGCAGCTTTCTTACTGACGACATGGGCGGCACCGCAGCGGACATTATCGCGCTGCTTTGCGAAAAGCTCCCCTTTATGGCGGGCGCGGACTTCACGCCGGAGATTGCAAAGGTATTAGACAGCA
>JAETPP010000298.1 GCA_021771115.1 Bacillota bacterium
GTATCTTTCTGTCAAGGCAGAGATTGGGTGCTGCGGCTATTCCTTCACGGCTTCCGGTAAAACCGTCCTGAATGACGGATGGAAAAAATATGAGGATGCCCTGAAGAAGAATTTGAGGGTCAAGGAGGAAAAGAAGGATTCCCGGACGGGCGGCAGCCTGCCGGAGCTTTCGGAAGGCCAGAGATTTCAGAATGTCCAGGCTAAAGTGACGGATCAATGGACAAAGCCTCCGTCTCCCTATACGGAGGACAGTCTGCTGGCGGCGATGGAACGGGCCGGAAATGACGAGATGGATGATGAGGTGGAGCGGAAAGGTTTAGGAACGCCGGCGACCAGGGCCGGTATCATTGAAAAGCTGGTTTTGGGAGGATACGCCGCCCGGAAGAAAAAGCAGATCGTGGCGACAGAGGGCGGAGCAAAAATGATCGCCCTAACGCCGGAATACCTGAAATCCCCACAGATGACAGCGGATTGGGAAAACCGGCTGCTGATGATGGAGCGGGGCGAAACCTCTGCGGAAGCATTTATGGAAGATATTTATGCCTTAATCGGGAGGATACTGGAAGGATGCCGGGAGATCCCAAAGGAAGAGCGCCAGCGGTTTGTTTCGGAAGGAGCGAAAATGAAAGGAGAGATCGGAACCTGCCCGGTATGCGGCAAGCCCGTACGGGAGGGAAAGAGTAATTTCTACTGTGTGAACCGGGAGTGCTCCTTTGCCCTCTGGAAAGAGAACCGGTATTTATCTTCCATGAGAAAGAATATCGACAGGAGGATGGCGGCGGAGCTGCTGGATAAGGGAAAAACACACGCAAAGGATTTTTATTCCGCAAAGAGTGGGAAGAATTTTGAGGCGGATTTATGGATGGATGTTTCCCCGGACGGAAAGACCTCGTTTCGTATGGAATTTCCGAAACGGGCATCCGGAAAAAAGAAACAGTAAATGCAGGAATCGGCGGTGCGGCAAAAAGCGGTGCCACCGGAACGGGATAAAGGAGGAAGTTTATGTCAAAATACCATGATATTCGTGCATTGGCAGATGTCCATGCACAGGAGATCAGCCGTTCCCCAAGGGACTGGACGGGCTATCTGGACACGGCGGCAAGGCTGTACCGCTATAATTTTTCGGACAGCCTGCTGATCCACGCACAGCGGCCGGAAGCGACCGCCTGCGCTGAATTGGAAATATGGAACGACAAGATGGGGCGATGGGTCAACCGAGGAGCGAAGGGCATTGCCCTGATCGATGATACCGGGCCGAGGAAACGCCTGCGCTATGTATTCGATATTTCCGACACGCATCTGGTACCAGGTGGGCGCACCCCATGGCTGTGGCAGATCCGGGAGCAGGATGAAGGCAGGATTATTGGCCATCTGACGGACGCCTATGACCTTGACCTTCCAGAAACGGCGTCACTTTCCAGTGCGCTGATGGCGGTGGCAGAGCAGTATGCGGGGGAAAACCTGGAGGAAGCCATGGATGG
>JAETPP010000299.1 GCA_021771115.1 Bacillota bacterium
AAGCAGAGCCGGATCAAAAGGCCTCCTACCCGGAGCCCTTTGAGAAGATCCGGCGCAGCCTGTTAAATGAATCAAAGAGCCCCTATCAGCCCCGGTATCCCCAGAGGGAGGGGGTCTGGCAGAACAAAAAGGCGGAAAGCCCCCGGGAGAAGGATGGGGCCGGGAAGCAGGAGACCGGCGTCGGAGCCGTGACGGAAAAAACGATTCCGGTACTGCGGGCAGCTCCCGTTTCCCGTCCGGATACGGACGCTCCTGAAAAAACCGGAACGAATTTTTCCCGGAAAATCCAGGGAGAGCAGCAGGAGGTTCCGGAACAGGCTTCGGCAAAGAAACCGGAAAAGGAACGGTCGGCGGATGCGCAGCAGATGAATCTCTTTGACGAAAAGCTGCTTTCGGAGCAAAATTTGGTGGAGCACAAGCTGGTGGGACAGGTCTTTGACACCTACTGGATTGTGCAGTTCCGGGATAATCTCTATATTATCGATCAGCATGCCGCCCACGAAAAGGTGATGTATGAGTGGCTGTGCAAAAGCCTGGAAACAAAGGAGTTTACTACCCAGAGGATCAGTCCGCCCATCATTCTCTCCCTGTCCATGCAGGAGGAAGCGCTGCTGCAAAAATACGGAGAGCTTTTCCGGGAGGTGGGCTTTGAGATCGAACCTTTCGGCGGAAGGGAATATTCCATCTGCGGCGTGCCGGATAATCTGTTCGGCATCACCGATAAGCTGCTGTTCACGGAAATGCTGGACAGCCTTTCCGATACCACCGGCCGTCCCACGGCGGATATTCTGAATGAAAAGCTGGCCACCATGGCCTGCAAGAGCGCGGTGAAGGGAAATAACCGGATGTCCCTTTCGGAAGCCAACGCACTGATCCGGGAGCTGCTGTCCCTTGAGAATCCCTACAACTGCCCCCATGGACGGCCCACCATCATCTCCATGTCCAAGTATGACCTGGAGAAAAAATTCAAGCGGGTTCTATAGATGGGACAAAAAACGATACTTCTATGGAAGGGGGATAAATTTCCATGAAACAGCCCCTTGTTATTTTAACAGGCCCCACGGCAGTGGGGAAAACCGCTCTGTCCATCGGGCTGGCAAAGCAGATTGGCGGGGAGATTATTTCTGCGGATTCCATGCAGGTATATAAGGGAATGGATATCGGTTCCGCGAAGATTACGCCGGAGGAGATGCAGGGGATCCCCCACTATCTGATCGATGAGCTGGAGCCGGAGGAGCCCTTCCATGTGGTGAGATTTCAGGAATTGGCCAAACAGTATATGCGCCAGATCTGGGAGCGGGGGCGCATTCCAATCCTGACAGGAGGCACCGGCTTCTATATTCAGGCGGTGCTCTACGATATTGATTTTACGGAAAATGAGGAGGATACCGGGTACCGCCGGGAGCTGGAAGCGCTGGCGGCCGAAAAGGGACCGGAATACCTTCACGCTCTGCTGGCCCAGGCAGATCCCCT
>JAETPP010000300.1 GCA_021771115.1 Bacillota bacterium
AATTATACGGCCTATGCGGAAAAGAAAAAACAGCTGAGGGAAAATCAGCTGAAAGCTTATCTGAATCAGCAGCAGGAAATCAGGCACCAGGAGGAGGTAATCGCCAAGCTGCGCTCCTTCAACCGGGAAAAATCCATTAAGCGGGCAGAAAGCCGGGAAAAGCTGCTGGACAAAATGGAAGTCCTGGAGCGGCCCACGGAGGCTGACACGGAGATTCGCCTGAAGCTGGAGCCGAAAATCACCAGCGGCAACGACGTGCTTACCGTGGAGGATATCAGCAAGTCCTACAAGGAACCGCTGTTCTTCCAACTGAGCTTTCAGATTAAAAGAGGAGAAAAGGTGGCTATCATCGGCGATAACGGTACCGGGAAAACCACGATTTTAAAGATCATTAACCAGCTGGTGGAAGCGGACGAGGGGGAAATCACCCTGGGAAGCAAGGTACATATCGGCTACTACGATCAGGAGCACCAGGTTCTCCACAGGGAAAAGACGCTGTTTGAGGAATTGTCCGACGCCTACCCGAATCTGACCAACACAGAGATCCGCAATGTCCTGGCTGCCTTCCTGTTTACCGGGGAGGATGTCTTTAAGCGGATCAGGGATTTAAGCGGCGGCGAACAGGGCCGTGTGTCCCTGGCAAAGCTGATGCTGTCCAAGGCCAATTTCCTGATTCTGGATGAGCCCACCAATCATCTGGACATTACCTCCAAGGAGATTCTGGAATCCGCCTTAAACCGCTATACCGGGACCGTGCTCTACGTATCCCATGACCGTTATTTTATCAATCAGACAGCCACCCGCATTCTGGAGCTGAAAAATAAGACGCTGGTGAATTACATTGGAAATTATGATTATTATCTGGAAAAAAATGAGGAGCTGACCCGCATCTACGCTCCGGGGCAGGAGTCGCTCACCGCCAGCGCCGCCCCCTCCTCCGCCAAGGAGGACTGGGCCAAAAAGAAGGAGGAACAGGCAAAAGAACGAAAGCGCCAGAATGACCTGAAAAAAACCGAAGAGGAAATCCAGAAACTGGAGGAGGAGGACGCCGAAATTGACGCCCTCCTGGAAAAGGAAGAAAATTTCACCGATATCGAAACCTGCACCCGGCTGACCACCCAAAAAGCAGTGATCGCCGGCCGGTTGGAGGAGCTTTACGAAATCTGGGGGGAACTGGCGGAGTAATCCGCAGCTCCCTCTTCCTTTCACTCTTTTGCATCCCACAAAACCCGCGCTGCCATGGCCTCCTCCAGAGTGACCTGCTTTACGCTTCTGATGCTTCCATCCAGGCTGCGGTTCACCACCAGATACAGTTTTTCTTTCACTGCCTCCTCACTGCCGTTCTGGCTGATGCTTCCATCTTCGTCCATAAGCAGATAGACGGGCTGGCCATGATACAGCCAGCATCCCGTTTTCCCATCCTGGGTAAGGCCCTGTTCGCTGTACTCCCGCTGCC
>JAETPP010000301.1 GCA_021771115.1 Bacillota bacterium
TGCCCCTCCTGCGGCAGCGATACGGTAAGCTTTCGCGGCCTGGGCACGCAAAGGGCGGAGGAGCAGCTTCGGGAGCTGCTGCCGGAGGCCCGCATTTTGCGGGTGGACACCGATTCTGTGGCAGCCCGGTTTTCTCTGGAAAAAAAGTTGGACCAATTTGCCAGAGGCGAGTACGATGTGATGGTGGGAACGCAGATGGTGGCAAAGGGCCTTGATTTTGAAAATGTCACGCTGGTCGGCGTGCTTTCCGCCGATCAGTCTCTCTACAGCGATGATTTCCGCAGCAGCGAGCGAACCTTTGATCTGCTCACCCAGGTGGTAGGGCGCGCCGGGCGGGGGAAGTATCCCGGAACCGCCTTGATCCAAACCTTTTCTCCGGAAAATCCGGTGCTGCATTTTGCCTGTAAGCAGGATTATTTTGGGTTTTACGAGCAGGAAGCGTCCTTTCGCCAGGCTCTTTTATACCCTCCCTTTGTGGATTTGCTGGTGATCGGCTTCGTGGGCCAGCAGGAGCAAAAGGTAAAGGAGGCGGCATTTCTTTTTCTGGAAATGACCGGCGAGCTCGCTTCCAAAGAATATCCCGAGCTGCCCCTTCGGGTGCTGCGGCCCTCTCCGGCCGCGGTGGCTAAAATGGGTGGAAAATATCGCTATAAGCTGATCATAAAGTGCCGCAATACCCGGCGTTTTCGGGAAATGGCGGAACGGCTCCTGCTTTCCTTTGGAGAACGGAAGGAATTTCAGCAGGTGACGGTTTACGCGGACGCGAATCCATATCACATCATGTGAGAAAGGAAGGTCAATATGGCAATTCGGAACATTGTTCAATTTGGAGACAGCGTGCTGGAAAAGGAGTGCCGGAAGGTAGAGAAATTTGACGCCCGGCTCCACCAGCTTCTAGACGATATGAAGGAAACACTGGCGGACGCCAACGGCGCGGGGCTTGCGGCCCCTCAGGTAGGCGTTTTGCGGGCGGTCTGTGTGGTGGATGTGGGAGATGGGCCCATCGAGCTCATAAACCCCGAAATCGTAAAGACCTCGGGAGAGCAGACCGGAACAGAGGGCTGCCTTTCTTACCCCGACCATTGGGGTATTGTCACCAGGCCCATGAAGGTCACGGTAAAGGCGCAGGACAGAAACGGAAACTGGTTTCAGGCAACGGGGGAAGAGCTTTGCGCCAGGGCCTTCTGCCATGAAATAGACCATCTTCACGGCATTTTGTTCCGTTCTCACGCCACCCGTATGATGACCACCGCGGAGCTGGAGGCGGAAGCCGCCGCAAAGGAGGAAAACCATGAGAGCGATCTTCATGGGGACGCCTGATTTTGCCGTTCCCTCTCTGGAAAAGCTTTTAGAGCGAAAAGACGAGATCTGCGCTGTTTTCACCCAGCCGGACAAGCCCAAGGGCAGAGGCCATAAGCTTCAGCCCCCGCCTGTCAAACAGCTTGCGCTGGA
>JAETPP010000302.1 GCA_021771115.1 Bacillota bacterium
TGGCGAACACCTATTTTCCCGGGCCGTCACCAGCCAAGTATCTTCGGCACGAACGAGCTTAACTTCCGTGTTCGGGATGGGAACGGGTGGACCCTCGCCGTAATCAACACCAACTTTACTGCCCTCATCAGACAGCTTAGTAATGATATCACAGCTATGAAAAAAAGGCAAGCCCTTTTTTGAGTTTTTTCAAACTTTCCGCAGAAAACCCAAGTAATAGGGCTTCTTTTAGATCCCGGATACTAGATAGTAGGTGCGGGAGAGGGCTTTAGTGCAATGAGGAATGAGCAATGAGCTGTGAAGGAGGCCTTGCTGTCGCAAGGCAATAAAAAGGGGGTGAATTAAAGTTTAGTCGCCAGTTGAAACGTAACTTTGTAGGGACCGGCCTCTGGACGGTCCTCTAAGACTTGCAGTATTCTCACGGACCGCCCGGAGGTCGGTCCCTACATTTACTCACCGTTAAATTCCAATTTAGCGTACTAATTACCCTCATTCCCTGTCATCTTAAGGAACACAAAAGGCGCTTCGCCCTTCTTGACGAAGGATCTCGTCCTTAAAAGCCACACAAAAGCTAAAGGCCGAGATTCTTCGCCACCTTCGGTGACTCAGAATGACAGGGTGCGTGTGACCTTGCTCTTGGCCCTTGTTCTTCTCTAACGACTAATTACTAACAACTAACAACTACTCCCCCAGCCGTCGATCCCCGCCCGCTGCATGGCGCCGAAAAGCTTTGCCTTCAGGTCAGGGAAATCCTGCTCCAGGCGGGCGATGAGCAGCTCTGTGTCCTTTCGGGCGGTGACGCCGTCTGCCGGGCAGCCGCTTTTTACGATCGGCAGCTCCATTCTGGCGGCGGCGTTTCGGATCTCCCTCTCCTCACAGAAAATCAGGGGGCGGATCAGGGTGATGTTTTTCCGGGAAAGATAGCTTTTGGGGGAAAAACAGCCTATTTTTCCGCCGTAAAACAAGTTCATCAGGAAGGTCTGCACCGCATCGTCATAGTGGTGGCCCAGGGCGATCTTATTATAGCCCAGCTCTACACAGAGATTGTGCAGGATGCCCCTGCGCATCTTGGCGCAAAGGCTGCAGGGATTTTCCTCTTCCCTGTCCTCAAAAATGACCTGTCCCAGGTTGGTTCTTTTCATAGTATAGGAAACACCCAGCTCCTTGCAAAGGGCCTCTATCCGGGAAAAATCCGTTTCCCGCCCGCCGAAGCAGGGATCGGCGGTCACGGCGGCAACGGTAAATTTTTTCGGGTAATACCGGGAAAGCTCCTGAAGGGCGCACAGCAGAAAAAGGGAATCCTTCCCCCCGGAAACCCCCACCGCTACCCGGTCTCCCTCTTCGATCATCTGATATTTCTCCACCGCCGCTCTTATCTTACCAATGAGTTTCTGCATCGCTTCATTTCCTCACAACAGATTTATTTTATAGACAGCCGCCCCGCGGCGGTGG
>JAETPP010000303.1 GCA_021771115.1 Bacillota bacterium
CCAAGCTCATAATCGGGATTGCCGTTGAAAAACTGTCCGGCGGGTATCTCCCGTTCCCCATGCTCATAAATCAGCTTCACCGTATCGGCGGGCAGCTCCTTTTCCTTGACGCGCTCATAATGTTTAGCGTAGTCCAGTTCGTACAGATTGCCCTTGATTTTCCCGCGCTCCGTCCCCGTTAGCTCGATTGCATAGGCAAGGACGCGGTCGCTCGTCTGCTCCATGTAGAAACGCCATGTGTTGTGGGGCGCGGTGTCTTTGAGGAAAACGTCGCGCTCCCGGAAGCAATGCGTCCCGGACGGGCGGCAGAACCACAAAAGGGTCTTGTCCTCCTTGCGGGGGCTTGCCGCCGCCTTTGCGATAATCTCCTTGTCAATCTCCAAGTCGCTCTGGTAAAAGCCTGTGTTCTGCTTCATAACCGCATTGAGGGAAGCGAACAAATCCACGTTCTCAAATTTACTCTGTTTCGGCATGGGTCAGCTCCTTTCCAAATCCTGTAATTTCTGCTTTGCGTTTTTCTTCTGCGCCTTTTCCTTGTCAGCCCTAAGCTGCGCCCGGATAGAGGGCTTCTTTTCCGGCTTCGCTTCCTTGCCGCGCTCTTTGTCGGCTTTGACCGCGTTAGCCAGGTCAACAAGGGAAATTGTTTCTCCCGCCTTAACCTTTGCTTCCAGTTCGTCAACGGTAGGGGTGTTGTTGATGATACCGTCAAAGTTGTTGTCGTTCTGCTCTACGGTGTCCTCGATATGCTTCAAGGGGTTTGCCTTTTCCGGCTGCTCTGCGGCAACAGCAAACGCCCGCGTCCCGTTCCCCATAATCAGATACTTTCCGTCGTCCGACTGGTGGTGAAAGCCATATCCGGCGGCTTCTATCTGCTCCCGGCTCATGGCGGTCACATGGAAAGTCCCCCTCGGTGTCTGGATTGTTTCGCCCGTTGTCAGCTCGTCCGGGGTAAGCTGCTTCTGCTCCTGTAAAAACTCCGGCACTTGCCGGAAGCCTACGCTGTCAACGTAATGCGCGGTGTCCTGTCCGTTCTGATGAAGCACTACCACGTCCGAAACGGAAAGGCTGTGTCCCTTAAAATCTTTTGGGTGGTCGATATTGAAGCGGGTATAAATATCTTCAAGGGAAGTTTCCGGCGCAAGGGGCGCGGAATAGACAAGCTCATAGTTCGCTTTATCAACCACATTTCCCGCCGCCTGCAGGCGGTCGTAAGGCTCAAAGCGGAAGTCCCTTGTTTCGTCCCCGCCCTTTATCTGGTAAATGGAAAAGGTGTCCTTGTCCTGTCCGGTGGTCTGCGCCGTTTCCTGTGCCTTTGCGTAAAGCTGCTTTACGTCGCCCTCGGTCAGCTCGCCGCTTTTGAGCTGCCCCATAAGCTCGCGGCATTTCTCCGGCGTTCCCGTATAAAGCACGTCGCCCATTTTCGCCCGCCCGTTCTCCTGTGTCA
>JAETPP010000304.1 GCA_021771115.1 Bacillota bacterium
TGGTAAATGCGCAGACGCCGTTCTTTTTTCCGGGACAGGGCATTTCGCCAGGAACAACAGCAGGCTCACCGCAGCACTTGGTCACCGTCTTTCCGGTATGCGCAAAAGGCGTGATAAGCACCGGGACACAAACAGCTACTTTCTGATAGCCAACAGCCGGGCAAGTGCCTTCAACCGGCTCTGACAGGTTAGCAGTAACTCCAGCCGAACAACTCGTACATTCTGACATGAGTACAACCTCCTTCCCGTAGGGGTATAGTACAGCTTATGCGGAATGGCAAAATACGTTCCAGCATCCCCTCTCTTTGCGGAAAGCCGATTTATCCGCTCTCTTATAAGGAATGTACGCCAGCGCCCCTCTGGTCTGTCTTTTATATGAACAGGCGGCAAAAAAGCGGGGGAAATCGTCGAATTTCCCCCGCGGTTTTATATTCCGGCGCTATTGCCACAAAATCTGTGCCCAGCGCTTAGCGTATGCCCGTATTTCTCAATCAACCGGTAGTTTACGGCTTTCCTCTTCCTCAGGCTCTCCTTTGTGAAATTCCCCCGCCCATTCGAAGCCTTTTTTCGCCATGATAACCGCGATAATCTCGTTGATGACCGCCGCGGCGGCGATGGTACCCTGGATGATTTTCGCGCATTCTGGAGCCGGGCCGGTCAGCACAGACACGGCGATACCGGTAAAGACCAGGGACACCCCCGAATGGGGCAGCAGGGTGAAGCCCAGAAAATTACGCACGGTTTTGGGCGACTTGGTGACCGCCGCGCCGAAGAACGCTCCAAAATATTTTCCCAATGCCCGGGCAATGATGTAGATGGCGGTAAACAGCCCGGCCCCCAGGATCAGATGGTAATCCAGCGGCGCGCCGAGGTTGAGGATGACGACAATCATGGCCACGCCGAGAATGGGATTGAAGCCCTTCATGATCTGCTCCAGCCGTTCCTCCGGCATCATATTCGAGAAAGTGGCGGAAAACGCCATGCCGATGAGCATGAAATTGAGCACCGGGCGGGGCAGCAGGCCGTTGCACAGGAACCCTACGCCGGAGGCAATCAGAATGGTGATGATGAGGAGGGCCAGGGTAACCGGCGCAGGGCGCTCTTTTTTCAGCACAAGACCCGCCAGCAGGCCGGTGACCACGCCGATCGCCAGGGGCAGCAGCACCACCAGAGCGATCATGTAAGCGGGCATTTCTCCGGCGGACAGGTTCCCCGCGACCAGCGCAATGGTGGTGAAAAACACGATGCAGCCCACAATATCGTCCAGCGCGGCCATGGGGATCAAGGTCGAAGTGACGGGGCCCTTGGTCTTAAATTCCCGCACGATGGACAGCGCCGGGGCGGGAGCCGTCGCCAAAGCGATCCCGCCGAAAAGGAAGGCTAGATACAACGGGATATTTGTAAAATAGAAGACGATGCCGAACACAAGCGACACCAGC
>JAETPP010000305.1 GCA_021771115.1 Bacillota bacterium
GGTGGTGATACCAACATCCCGCAGGGCGGCTTGCAGCTTTTCGGTGGTGGTGGGCAAATCCAGCCTGACGCCTTGTTTGCCCTGTTCAAAAAGCTGCCGGTTATGGACTTGGATAGAAAATACTTCGTTCACGCGGTCACTCCTTTCTTTATCCTGTTCCATCAGACGGTGCATCAGCTCGTAGTCCTCAATGCTCATGTGGCCGTCATACACATAGGGGTCTAAATCTTCGCCATTGTAGGGCTTCTCATAAAAGGGCAGCCCCGCTTCATGGGCCTTGGCCCTTGCTTCCTCCAATACCTCCGGGGGCAGCACATCGTCGTGGGCCTCAATAAACCGGGTAATGTCATTTAAGCTGTTTTCGTAGTGGTGGCGTACCCCGGCGGCCAGATCGTCAAGGCTCATGTTCTCGTCCAGATAGCCGCAGTAGTAGCTGTTTAAGACACCGGCCATGGGGTCTGCGGCCTGTATCTCGGCAAGCCTCATTTTGTCCTCCGGGTACAGGGTTTCGCCCATTTCAAGGTGAAAGCTCTCGCTGTTCCATGAACGGCCCTCGCGCCAGAACGCCACCCACGCAATGCCGTCCCGCAATTCTTCCTGTTGCTGTTTTACGGCCTCCCGTAAACTTGCCATTTGCTCACTCCTTTCCGGCATAATTTCGGATAACGGCTGTTCCCATCTATCCCCAAAAGCGCGAACAATCGTCTTTCCGCTGGCATTGTTTTCCCTGAACATTTCCAGCGTAGAAAACGCCCGGTCAAATTGCTGGATATTCCGGCTGTCAATGTTTGGGGCAAAGTGGATAATACCGTTTTTATAAGAACGGCCTGTACCTATCCAGCCCCGGATAAAACTGTCAAAGGGTTCCTGTGCGCCGCTGGCATGGTGTTCCTCCGCATGGCTGGAAACAAGGTCTTTCCCGTGGAACTGATAACCTAAAATCAAAGTGCCGGTCTGTGGCTGATACATAAAACGGCGGTTTTCAATTTCTTGCATATCAAAGATTTCCCGCCGTGTATCTATCCGCATGAGCGCATTGCTTATGGTAATTTTTGCTTTCTCTACTTTCATCAGCTCCTTTCCGTTTATAGGGGTTTGGGGACTTCCCCAACAAGCAAAAATCCCCGGCCCGGCAGGGAACCGGGCCGGGAGATTTTACCGGGAGTGTGGCTACACTCCCTATGCTTGCTACGTTACTTCGTCAGCTTTTCCTCTCAATCCGATAGTTGACGTATTTCCCGCCCGTATCAGCCAAAAGCACCGTCCCGTCATAGGTTTTTCCGGTCTTTACGGAATAGAGGCCCTTTACCTTGACTTTTCCGTTTTTGAGCAGCGCGGCGGCGATCTTCGGGGTGAACGCTTTTTTGCGTTCCTCAAAGAATCGGTCATTTTTCCACATGACGAACTGGCAGGCCCGGTTTCCGCAGTAGTAG
>JAETPP010000059.1 GCA_021771115.1 Bacillota bacterium
CGCGGTGAAGCAGTACCGCAAATTCAAGATGGCGGCGGGCAAAACACTTAAAAGCATACTTATTAGCTGCGGGGCCAGATTAGCCCCCTTTGACATAAAGGAGCTCCGGGATCTGATGGAAACGGACGAACTGGAGCTTGACACCCTGGGCGACAGCAAAACGGCGCTGTTCGTTATCATTTCGGATACGGACAGCACCTTCAATTTTGTGGCCGCCCTCATGTATAGCCAGCTTTTCAACCTGCTCTGCGACAAGGCCGATGACTTCTACGGCGGGCGGCTGCCCGTCCATGTGCGGCTCATTCTGGACGAATTTGCGAACATCGGCCAGATACCCAACTTTGACAAGCTGATCGCTACCATCCGAAGCCGTGAGATATCGGCTTCCATCATTTTGCAGTCGCAGAGCCAGTTAAAGACCATCTACAAGGACGCCGCGGATACCATTGTGGGTAACTGTGACAGCACCTTGTTTTTGGGAGGCAAGGAGAAATCCACGCTCAAGGAGATTTCGGAGCTGCTGGGGAAAGAGACCATTGATCTCTACAACCAGTCCGAGAACCGGGGCAGCCAGGTTTCCCACGGCCTCAGTTATCAGAAATTGGGAAAGGAGTTGATGACACAGGACGAATTGGCAGTTATGGACGGAGGCAAGTGTATCTTCATGCTGCGGGGCGTGCGGCCGTTTCTTTCGGAGAAGTACGACCTGACAAAGCATCCCAACTACAAGTACACGGCCGACGTCGATCCTAAAAATGTCTTTGACATGGAACGGTACATGAAAAAGCAGCTGCGCATGGCGATTAAACCTGCGGACCGCTTCGATGTGTACGAAATAGACGTAAACGAATAAATCAAACACATTTTTAGGAGGATTTTATCTATGGAATTTTTCAACAGCGCAGTAAACGTATTGCAGACTCTTGTGGTGGCTCTGGGCGCCGGCCTTGGTATCTGGGGCGTGATCAACCTTCTGGAAGGTTACGGCCAGGACAACCCGGCCAGTAATGCTCATGTGCGATAAAGTAACACACAAAAACTTGATAGGCAGCAGCCCTATATTCCGTAAAAAAAGTCTTGACACATCTCCGAAATCGGATATATAATATATACGAAATCGGATATTAAAGGGGGACGTGATGAACTGATGAACGATAAAAAATCAAGAATATATGCCTATTTATCTGCGGAAATTACTTCATTGTATCACGAAGCGGCTGTAAAAATAGGCATTTCTGATACTGTCTTAAATATCCTGTATGTGCTTTGCGAAAAGGAGGGACAATGCCTTCAAAGCGACATATTCAGGCTAACAGGTATCAGTCGGCAAACAATCAATTCGGCAATTCGCAAATTAGAAAAAGGTGAGCTTGTCTATCTGGAACAGAGAGAGGGCCGAAATACAATGGTCTGTTTGACCGAAAAAGGGAAAGATTTTTCTTCGGAAAAAATTCTCCCATTATTTCAAATCGAAGATAAAATATGGGGCACATGGACAGTCAATGAGCAAGAAAAATATATACAATTCACGCAAACATACCGAGACTTGTTAAAAAAGTATCTGCGTGAAGATTTATAGACAATCCTGCCCCACAAAAGGAGCAGTTATGAACAGAGAAAACAAACGAAAACAATATGAAAAAGGTTATTATAAAACACATAGTTGTAAAGACAGCTTTACTTGTAAAGTATGCGGTAGGCTTGTAGTATCTGCTGGAGCAGGAAGCGACCACAGGAACCATTGCCCGAACTGCTTAAGCAGTTTACATTTAGATATTGAACCCGGAGATAGAGAAGCCGATTGTGGAGGGATTATGGAACCTGTAGGTGTATGGGTGCGGAAAACCGGGGAATGGGCGATTATTCATCGTTGCCGGAGATGTGGTCATTTAAGTTCAAATCGAGTGGCTGCTGATGATAACCCCATGAAACTGATGTCCATCGCTATGAAACCATTATCACAGCCGCCATTTCCTTTGGAACGCATTGAGGAAATGACTACACTTATGGGCGGTGACGGGTGTTTGTACGCTAAGTAAGAATTTAAATCGAAAAGTAATGGAGGTTCGTTTTGATTCAAATAATTCAAGAAAAAGATATTGATACCGTTGCTGAAATTTGGCTTAATACGAATATATCAGCCCATAATTTTATCAATGTAGCATATTGGTTGAGTAATTTTGACATGGTTAAAAACATGCTATCCCAAGCCGAGGTATATGTTTATGAAGATAATAGCCGCATACAAGGATTTATCGGCTTAGAGGACAATTATATTTCTGGAATTTTTGTTCGTAGCGAACTCCAATCCTGTAATATAGGGAAACAATTATTGGATTTTGCAAAAACAATCAGAAATGAATTAACTTTAAATGTTTATCAAAAAAATATTCGTGCAGTAAAATTCTATCAAAGGGAGCATTTTAAAATCATTCAAGCAGGTATAGATAAAGCTGTCAATGAAAAGGAATACTGTATGATTTGGAAACAACAATCGACATAAAGGAAATCAGCAAATTAAATTTTGTATGCTGAAAGGATTTAAAATGAATATCGAAATAGCAACTTTAAATGATTTAATTGATATTAAAAAACTCTATGAATTGCTTTTTTCAGATATGGCTAAATTACAGCCAGAACATTTTCGACCAGCAACTCAAGACGATGATTTTATAAAATTTATTATCGAGAGTGAAAGGAACGATATACTGATTGCAAAAGAAAAAAATCAGATATTAGGATTTGCACTTGTTCAAGAACATGTAACGCCACCCTACCATTGCTTTGTTTTTCATAAATACGCATATTTAATGGATATTGTTGTAGCTCCAACTCAAAGAAGCAAAGGCGTCGGAAAAAAGTTATTTCAAGAGGTGAAAAATTGGGCAAAAACGAAAAACTTAGAATATATAGAGTTAAGTGTGCTGATACAAAACAAAAATGCAATTAGAATGTATGAAAAGATAGGTTTTGTGGAATGTAGTAAGGTTATGCGTATGAACATTTAACAGATGAAATGTAGTTTATCGGAGAGATAGCAAAGCCAGCCGCGCCAGTCAACGATAAAATGAACGTCGCTTCGCGCCGTCGTTGACAGCCCCGTCTACCTTTGCTGGTGGGTAATCAAGGAGCGACAGCCTAAAGTGCTATCGCCCCTTACTATCACAAAAACATTGTTTAAGTTTAGAATGGACAGCCCGCCGGTTACAACGAAATAGCCGCCGCGTCAGCGGCACGAAAAGCAGTAAGTCTTGAAAGAGATTTGCTGCTTTTTTGGCGTCCGATTGGCAAAAATGAAAACCGTCCGTCTAAGAGAATGAACGGAAAAATATCCCGCTGATGTTTGGCATTTTTGAAATCTGTCTGTATTAGAGAACAAAGAGGAAAAATTTTGAAAATCAACGTCCATTTCCGCTTTGCCGGTTTTGTAGGAAGTGAGGAATACTTTGTCTATTCCTTTGGCAGATTTTCAAACGCGGTGGTGTAGGGAATGAAAGAAAAATCCCCCACAACCGGGCAGCCCGCCGCCCTGTCGGATTGATAGTAGTGGAGAAAAAAATTCCGTCAGCGGGCAGAAACACCGTTCCCATGCGCTTTATTGCCGGGAATGAGGGAGCCGGACGCAACAAACACCCTCTTTTTAGGCGGATAGTGAGTGAAAAGACCGCCGCAGAGTTGGCAAAATCCCCGCCAGCGGCACTAAAGGTATTGAAAGCAGCCACACACAGCGCAGTCCGGCAGTTTCTAAGAGCAAGTTTCTACCACAGTGCCAAAATTCGCTTATCCGCTCATTTTGCCCCTGCGGGAAACTTGTTGGGGAGTGCCTTCCCCAAACCCTGCTTTGCGGCTTGCGCCGCTTATCCCCGCCGCGCTCATGCGGCAATCGAAAGGAGGTCATACCATGCGAAAGAGATACAACACGCCCCACCGCAGCCGCGTTGTGAAAACCCGGCTGTCCGAGAAAGAATACGCCGATTTCACAGAGCGGCTTGCCCCCTATGGTATCAGCCAGTCCGAGTTTTTGCGGCAGGCTATCCGGCGGGCAACTATCCGCCCCGTTATCCATGTGTCCGCCGTCAATGATGAATTGCTGGCGGCTGTCGGGCGGTTAGCCGCCGAGTACGGGCGGATCGGCGGCAACCTAAACCAGATAGCCCGGTATCTGAACGAGTACGGCGCACCCTACAACGCCTTATCCGGCGAAGTGCGCGCCGCCATTTCCGACCTTGCCGCCCTCAAGTATGAAGTCTTGCAGAAAGTAGGTGGAGCCGTTGGCGATACTCAAACATATCAGCTCTAAAAATGCCGACTACGGAGCCGCCGAGCAATACCTGTTATTCCAGCACGACGAGTTTACGATGAAGCCCGTCCTTGATGAAAACGGGCGGCTTATCCCCCGCGAGGACTACCGGCTGTCCGCGCTGAATTGTAATGGGGAAGATTTTGCCGTTGCCTGTATGCGGGCAAATCTCCGCTATGGAAAAAACCAGAAACGGGAGGACGTAAAGAGCCACCACTACATCATCAGCTTTGACCCCCGCGACGGCACCGACAACGGCTTGACCGCAGACCGGGCGCAGGAATTAGGCGAGCGGTTTTGTAAAGAGCATTTCCCCGGACACCAAGCCCTTGTATGCACCCACGCGGACGGGCACAACCACAGCGGCAACATTCATGTGCATATCGTCATCAACAGTCTGCGAGTTGAAGAAGTGCCGTTCCTGCCCTACATGGAGCGTCCAGCGGACACAAAGGCGGGCTGTAAACACCGTTGCACCGACGCGGCTATGCGCTATTTCAAGTCCGAGGTTATGGAGCTATGCCACCGGGAGGGGCTTTATCAAATCGACCTCTTGAATGGCAGCAAGACCAGAGTGACCGACCGGGAGTATTGGGCGCGGAAGAAAGGACAGGCGGAGCTGGACAAGCGAAACGCGCCTATGATTGCGGACGGTATCACGCCCCGCCAGACCAAGTTTGAAACCGACAAGGACAGGCTGCGGCAGACCATACGCGCCGCGCTGTCGGCGGCAGCTTCCTTTGAGGATTTTTCTGCGCTGCTATTGCGGGAGGGCGTGACCGTCAAGGAGAGCCGGGGGCGGCTTAGTTACCTCACGCCGGACAGGACGAAGCCCATTACCGCCCGCAAGCTGGGCGACGATTTTGACCGCGCCGCCGTCTTTGCCGTACTTGCACAGAACGCCGCCAGAGCCGCCCCGCAGCCCGAAGCCATAGAGGAACACCAAGACCACGCGGAAAGTCCGTTACAGGCGGGAAAAGCCCCGAAAAACGCCCCGAAACAGGACGGCTTACAGCGGCTTGTGGACATTCAAAAGAAGCTGTCCGAGGGCAAGGGGCGGGGCTATGAACAGTGGGCGAAACTCTACAACCTGAAACAGGCGGCAAAGACGTTAAGCGTTTATCAGGAATACGGCTTTTCTTCCCCGGACGAGCTGGACGCCGCCCTTACCGCCGCCTATGCCGACTTGCAGGAAAGCAGCTCCCGGCTGAAAGAGCTGGAAACCACCCTGCGGGAGAAAAAGGAATTGCAGCGTCAGGTGCTTGCCTATGCCAAGACCAAGCCCACCCGCGAGGGATTGAAAAAGATAAAAGCCGAGAAAGACCGCGCCGCCTACCGGCAGCACAATGAGAGCGACTTTATCATAGCCGAAGCCGCCGCCCGCTATTTCAAGGCGCGGGGGATAACCAAGCTGCCCGCCCGGAAAGACCTACAAGCCGAGATTGAACGGCTTACCGTCCGGCAGAATACAGGCTACAACGAGTACCGGGAGAAGAAAGAGCGCGTCAAAGAGCTTCAGACCGTCAAGCGGAATATCGAACAGATGTTGCGCCGGAATGAGCCGCAGCGCGGCAGACGGCAGGACTTAGACCGGTAAAGACCGCCCCGAACAGCTACCGAAACACGACAAAACGGATTGCCGGGGCTTCCCCTATCCACAATACCTTGAAGCATTTTTAAGGGGCTTACAGGGCAGAAAAAGCCCGAAAATGACACCGAAACCATACACAAAAAACCGCCTATCCCGTCACACCGGCGGGAACGGCAGAAAGGAGCCGCTATGCCGAGAATGAGTAAAAAGCGCAAGCAGGAATGGGCTTTTTTCCTCAACGAGCGAAACCGCATTACTTACAACCCCCTTTGCCGCAAGTGCCGCCGCACCTGTAAACAGAGCTTCCGGGCGACCATTATCGAGTGTCCGCCGTTTATTTCCAAGCGGGCAAAGCAGCCGGACGGGAAAGGAGGCGGTACTTATCGCTGATTACATTACCACCGAAACGACCTTGCCGCCATCGCGCTATATTCCCTATCCCTATTTCCTGCTGAAAATGGACATATCCTACACCGCAAGGCTGCTGTACGCCCTGTTTTTAGACCGTTCCGCCCTCTCACAAAAGAACGGCTGGACAGACAACGAGGGGCGCGTGTTCATTGTCTATCCCATTACGGAGATAGCGGAAATATTGGATAAAGGCACGACCACCATTAAGAGCGCGCTGAACGAGCTGGACGCGGCGGGGCTTCTGGAACGGAAACGGGAGGGCTTTGCCGCCGCCAGCCACCTGTATGTGAAGCTGCCGCCAGTCGTCCAGATTTCCGTACCTATGACGGACGGAAAACCGCCCCTCATAAGTCCAGAAAACCGACCTTATGACAGCCGGAAAAGCGACCTTATGACGGACGGAAAACCGACCACTAATAAAACTAATATAAATAACCTAATAGAGAGCCAAACAATGAGAGTGAGTGGGGAGCCGCCCGCCCCCATTTATGGGCGTTATGGAAATATTTCTCTGTCAGAAACCGAATACGCCGAGTTGCAGAACGACTTTCCGGACAGGCTGGAACGGCTTATCGAGGAAATGAGCCGTTACCTTGCCGCCACCGGGAAAACCTACCAGAACTATGCCGCCGCCCTGCGGATATGGGCGGACAACGACAAAAAGGGAACTGCGAAAACGGGCATACCAGACTATTCATTCAAGGAGGGAGAGAGCTTATGAACAACGATTTTGAAACTATGATAAATACCATGACAGCCGCCCCGGAGCCGGAGGACTACACCGGCGCGGACGGGCTTTTATACTGCGGCAAGTGCCATAAGGCGAAAGAAGCCTATTTCACGCCGGACAAGGCGGTTATCTTCGGGCGCGACCGCCACCCGAAAGAATGTGATTGTCAGCGGGCAGAACGGGAAAAGCGGGAAGCCGCCGAGGAACGCCGCCGCCACCTTGAAGCGGTGGAGGATTTGAAACGCCGGGGCTTTACCGACCAGACCATGCGGGAATGGACGTTTGAGAACGACAACGGCAGAAACCCGCAGACAGAAAAAGCCCGCTTCTATACCGACCACTGGGAGGAAATGAAAGCGAATAAAATCGGCTATCTGTTCTGGGGAAACGTCGGCACCGGCAAGAGCTACCTTGCGGGCTGTATCGCAAACGCCCTCATGGAGAAAGAAATCCCCGTCCGTATGACGAACTTTGCCCTGATACTCAATGACCTTGCCGCCAGCTTCGAGGGGAGGAACGAATACATTTCCCGTCTTTGCCGCTACCCTCTGTTAATCATTGATGATTTTGGTATGGAGCGCGGCACCGAGTACGGTTTGGAACAGGTTTACAACGTCATAGACAGCCGCTACCGCAGCGGGAAGCCCCTGATTGTCACAACCAACTTGACCTTACAGGAATTGCAAAACCCGCCGGACACCGCCCACGCCCGGATTTATGACCGGCTAATTGAGATGTGCGCGCCGGTATGCTGTACCGGGGAGAACTTCCGAAAAGAAGCGGCGCAAGCCAAAATGGAACGGTTAAAGGAACTGATGAACGACGGAAAGGAGAACTGCCTATGACCGATAGCCGAAAGCAAGACCGCACTGCCCGCCGCCCGGATTGCGTGACGGAAATCCGCATGGGAAACTCTGTCCTTGTCGTGTCCGGCTTTTTCAAGGAGAACAGCACCGAAACCGCCGCCGACAAAATGGCGCGGGTGCTGGAAGCCGAAGCCGCTACCTCAAAACCGGCATTTTTACCGAACATAAAGTAGCAGATTTCACACTTTTGCCGCTATACAGACAGCCGCCCCATGTGGTACAATCAAGGTACGGAATAGTGGGGCTGGCTGTCGGAAACGGAGGATATTATGTTAAGACAGACCACCCAAAACCTGATTACCGCCCTTTATCCGAGATTGTCGCACGAGGACGAGCTACAAGGCGAGAGCAATTCCATTTCCAACCAAAAGCGGATTTTGGAGAGCTACGCGAAACAGAACGGCTTTACAAACCTGCGCTGGTACACCGACGACGGTTATTCTGGCGCGAACTTTGACCGCCCCGGTTTTCAGTCTATGCTTGCAGACATTGAAGCCGGGAAAGTCGGCACTGTCATTGTGAAAGACATGAGCCGGTTAGGGCGAAACTACTTGCAGGTGGGATTTTATACGGAAATGCTGTTCCCTCAAAAGGGCGTGCGGTTTATCGCTGTCAATGACAACGTGGACAGCGCGGGCGAGGGGGCGGACAACGATTTTACCCCGCTGCGGAACTTATTCAACGAATGGCTGGTGCGCGATACCAGCAAGAAAATCAAGGCAGTAAAGAGGGCGAAAGGAATGAGCGGGAAACCTGTTGGGAGCAAGCCGGTGTACGGCTACCTCATGGACGAGGAAGAAAACTATATCATAGACGAGGAAACCGCGCCGGTGGTGCAGCTCATTTACCAGCTTTGCCTTGCGGGGAACGGTCCGACCAAAATCGCCCGTATGCTTACGGAGCGGCAAATCCCCACGCCGGGGACGCTGGAATACCGCAGGACGGGCAGCACCCGCCGCTACCACCCCGGCTATGAGTGCAAGTGGGCGACGAACACCGTCGTCCACCTGTTGGAAAACCGGGAGTACACCGGCTGTCTGGTAAACTTCAAGACCGAGAAGCCCTCTTACAAGGTTAAGCACAGCGTAGAAAACCCCATTGAGAAACAGGCGATTTTTGAAAACCACCACGAGCCGATTATTGACCGGGAAACGTGGGAGCGCGTACAGGAGTTACGCAAGCAGCGCAAACGCCCCAACCGCTATGATGAAGTGGGCTTGTTCTCCGGTATGCTGTTCTGCGCCGATTGCGGGAGCGTCCTCTATCAGCAGAGATACCAGACCGACAAGCGGAAACAGGATTGCTACATCTGCGGCAGCTACAAGAAGCGGACAAAGGATTGCACCGCGCACTTTATCCGCACCGACCTTTTGACGGCGGGCGTGCTTTCCAATCTCCGGCAAGTGACGGAATACGCCGCCAAGCACGAGAGCCGCTTTGTAAAGTTGCTTATCCAGCAGAACGAAATCGGCGGCAGGAAAAAGACCGCCGCAGCGACCAAGCAGCTTGAACAGGCGCAGGAGCGTATTTCTGAAATCAGCCGCATTATCAAGCGTCTGTATGAGGACAACGTAAACGGGAAAATCAGCGACGAGCGTTTTATGGAGCTGTCGGCGGACTATGAAGCCGAGCAAGCGGAACTGAAAGGGCGCGCCGCCGGTTTACAGGCAGAGCTTGACAAGTCACAGGCTGCCACCGTCAACGCGGAGAAGTTTATGGGGATTGTGAAAAAGCACCTTGCCTTTGAAGAACTTACCCCTACCCTCTTGCGGGAAATGGTTGAGAAAATCGTAGTGCATGAGTGCAGCTATGACGAGAACGGCACCCGCAGACAGGACATAGAGATTTATTACAGCTTTGTCGGCAAGATAGACCTGCCGGAAGCCTAAACCGCCCGACCTATCCGACGTAATCGCGAAACGCCGGATAGGAACGGCAAAATTTTTTACACTTCTATTACTTCTTTATCGCACATCAGTAAAATCCCAGGGTATGAAACAGTTGATGGCGGGCGGCGGTGTCGCCCTGATCGGCATTACCCTGGTGCCGCTGCTCTCCGGTCTGTTCGGTTAATCCCGCGGGCGGTGATCGCTTATGGGCGGCATACTCGACAAGCTCGATGAATGGCTGAGGGGGCTGCTCATCGAGGGGATCACGGGGAACCTGTCGGGCATGTTCGATACGGTGAATACCAAAGTAGGCGAGATCGCCGGAGAAGTGGGACAGACGCCGCTGGCATGGAACAGCGGCGTCTTTTCCATGATCCGAAACCTCTCTGAAACGGTGATCGTGCCGATTGCCGGGGTTATCCTGACTTTTGTGATGTGTTATGAGCTGATCCAGCTCGTGACAGAAAAGAACAACATGCACGACGTGGATACCTGGATGTTCTTCAAGTGGATATTCAAGACCTTCTGCGCGGTGCTGATCGTAACGAATACCTGGAATATCGTCATGGGGATTTTCGATATCGGTCAGAGCGTGGTCAACAGCAGCGCGGGCGTCATCATCGGGAACACCTCCATTGATATCAATTCCGTTATCACGGATATGGAGGCGCAGCTTGAGGCCCTGGGCACCGGGGAGCTGTTCGGTCTGTGGTTCCAGTCCCTCTTTGTGGGGCTTACCATGAACGCCCTCTCCATCTGTATCATGCTGGTGATCTACGGCCGGATGATTGAGGTGTATTTGACCGCCTCTGTGGGGCCGGTTCCCCTTGCCACCATGACAAACCGGGAATGGGGCTCGGCGGGGCAGAATTATCTAAAGTCCCTGTTCGCCCTTGCGTTCCAGGCATTCCTTATCATGGTGTGCGTGGGTATCTACTCGGTCCTGGTGCAGGGGATCGCCACGGATGGCGACCTGTCCGGGGCGATCTGGGCCTGCATGGGGTACACGGTGCTCCTGTGCTTTGCATTGTTTAAGACCGGCAGCCTCTCAAAGAGTCTGTTCGGGGCGCATTAAGGAGGGAGCATGAAGAAATACAAAGTTATTTATGCAGATCCGCCATGGGCTTATAAAGTGTGGAGCAAAAAAGGCGCGGGACGTTCTGCTGAAAGCCATTATCCGACTATGAGCATTGAGGATATCAAAGCACTTCCGGTAGGCAGGCTGGCGGATAACGACTGTGCCCTGTTTATGTGGATCACTTTTCCCATGCTTCGTGAAGCGTGGGAGGTCTTGGATGCCTGGGGATTCCAGTATAAGAGCGTGGCCTTCGTATGGGTGAAGCAGAACCGGCGGACACCTACCCTGTTCTGGGGGATGGGCTACTGGACGCGGGCAAATGCAGAGCTTTGCGTGATTGCCACAAAAGGCAGCCCGAAACGATATTCCCGGAGCGTCCATCAGGTGATTATTTCACCAATAGAGGAACACAGCAAAAAGCCCGATGAGGCAAGAAAACGCATTGTAGAACTTATGGGGGATGTTCCCCGCATTGAATTATTCGCACGCCAGAAATCCCCTGGATGGGATGTCTGGGGAAACGAAGCCCCGGAGGGCATTATCCTTCCGGGAATGGAAAAGGAGGCTTGATAGCTTGGCGTATGTAACGGTCCCGAAGGACCTGACAAAAGTAAAATCAAAAGTAATGTTCGGGCTGACCAAACGGCAGCTCGTTTGTTTCGGGGCGGCGGCACTCATTGGAGTACCGCTTTTCTTTTTGCTCCGGAACACGGTAAATTCCAGCACCGCCACGGTCTGCATGATCGTGGTCATGCTGCCCCTGTTCCTTCTCGCCATGTATGAGAAGGACGGGCAGCCGCTGGAGGTAATCCTGGGCCAGATCATCCAGACGGTCTTTATCCGTCCGAAGGAGCGGCCTTATATGACAAACAACTTCTATGCCGCCGTGGAGCGGCAGAACCAGGTGGAGAAGGAGGTGAGGGCCATTGTTCGGAAAGCGAAAGCAAGAGCCGCAGGCGGGACCGGCAGCCGGGAAGGTCAAGCTGACCGCCGCTGAAAAAAAGGAAATCCGAAGGATCATCGAAACCGCCAGGGGTGACGGGAAACCCCATTCGGCCCAGGATACCTTACCCTTCCGGCAGATGTACCCGAATGGCCTGTGCAGGCTGGATGATACAAGCTGGAGCCGGTGCATTGAGTTTGAGGATGTGAATTACCAGCTCGCCCAGAAGGACGACCAGACCGCCATCTTTGAGGCGCTGTGCGATATGTATAACGCCCATGATTCTTCTATCGGCATGGAATTATCCCTTGTGTGCCGGAAGGTGAACAGGGCAGATTTCAGGAAAAGAATTGAGATCGCCGCCCAGGGGGACCGCTTCGACGGGGTGCGCGCCCTCTATACGGATATGCTCCGGGGACAGCTCGAACACGGCAACAACGGCATGGTCAAGACAAAATTTCTGGTGCTGTCCATCGAGGCGAAGAACGGCAGAGAGGCGAGGGCGAGGTTTTCCCGGATCACCCTGGACGCCCTGAATTACTTCAAGGCAATGGGCGCACTGGCGAAGGCCCTGGACGGGAAGGAATGGCTGGCGGTGCTGCATGGCGTCCTCCACCCGGACGGGGAACGGTTCTCCTTTGAATGGGAATGGCTGGCACCCTCCGGCCTGTCGGTCAAGGATTTTATCGTGCCTTCCTCCTTCCGGTTCGGGGAGGCCAGGCGGTTCCAGATGGGCGGGAAATACGGGGCGGCGAGCTTTTTGCAGATCACGGCCCCGGAGCTCAACGACCGCCTTCTGGCGGACCTTCTGGATACGGACAGCAGCATTTTTGTGAGCCTCCATATCCGGAGCATGGACCAGAATGAGGCGATCAAGACGGTCAAGCGCAAGATCACCGACCTGGACAGTATGAAGATCGACGCCCAGAAGCGGGCGGCCAGGGAAGGGTTCGACCTGGATATCATCCCATCGGATATCGCCACCTACGCGGGCGAGGCAAAGAACATTCTCCGGGATTTACAGACCAGGAATGAGCGGATGTTCCTTTTGACCTTCCTGGTGGTGAATGTGGCGGACACGAAGCAAAAGCTGGAAAACGACATTTTCCGGGCTTCCTCCGTGGCGCAGAAGCACAACTGCCGCCTGGTGCGGCTGGACTTCCAGCAGGAGCAGGGCCTTGTGTCCGCTCTCCCCCTGGGCGTCAACCAGGTCAGGATCGAACGGGGGCTTACCACTTCTTCCGTGGCGATCTTTGTTCCCTTCATCTCCCAGGAGCTTTTCCAGGACGGCGAGGCGCTGTATTACGGCCTCAATGCCACCTCCGGCAACATGATCCTGGCGGACCGCAAGCAATTAAAGACGCCCAACGGCCTGATCCTGGGCACGCCGGGCAGCGGCAAGAGCTTTTCCGCAAAGCGGGAAATCCTCAACGTGTTCCTGGTGACGAAGGACGACATTATCATCTGCGACCCGGAGGCCGAATACTTCCCCCTGGTCCACCGCCTGGGCGGGCAGGTCATTAAGATATCCCCCACCAGCAGCCAGTATGTGAACCCGATGGATATGAGCCTGAATTACTCCGAGGATGACAACCCGCTTGCCCTGAAAAGTGACTTTATCCTGTCCTTCTGCGAATTGGCGGCGGGCGGCAGGAACGGCCTGGAGCCGGTGGAGAAAACGGTCATCGACCGGGCGGTGCGGATCGTGTACCGCCCTTACCTGGCGGACCCGAAACCGGAGAATGTCCCCATCCTGGAGGATTTGTACGACGAGATCAAGCGGCAGCCGGAGCCGGAGGCCCAGAGGATCGCCGCAGCCCTGGAGCTGTATGTGCATGGTTCGCTGAATGTCTTTAACCATAGGACGAATGTGGATATCAACAACCGCCTTGTGTGCTTTGATATCAAGGAGCTGGGGAAACAGCTTAAAAACCTGGGGATGCTGGTCATCCAGGACCAGGTGTGGAACCGTGTCACAGTGAACCGGAGCGAGGGCAAGTCCACCCGGTACTATGTGGACGAATTTCACCTTCTGCTCCGCGGCGAGGTGGGGAGCTGGAGCGTGGAGATTTGGAAACGCTTCCGCAAATGGGGCGGTATCCCCACCGGGATCACCCAGAACATCAAGGACCTTCTGGCCTCCTCGGAAATCGAGAACATTTTTGAGAACAGTGATTTCATCTACCTTCTCAACCAGGCCAGCGGCGACCGGAAGATACTCTGCGAGCGGCTGAATATCTCCACACAGCAGGCGGCGCATATCAGCAATTCCGGCCCCGGACAGGGGCTCATCTTTTTCGGGAACGTGATCCTGCCCTTTGTGGATGACTTCCCCCGTGACAATGAGCTGTACGGCATTATGACGACCCGGTTATCGGATATTTCCGGGCAGAAGCAAGCAACGATGGACGCGCCGGAGGAAACGGCGGGTGAACCAGGAACAGGAGGTTACGATGGAATACCTGAAAACAACGACATTCAAAAATAAGGAGTTTGGCAGCGTCCGCATGATCGAGGATGGAGGGAGGCTGCTGTTCTGCGGCATTGACGTGGCGGCGGCCCTGGGATACGCGAAACCCCGCAATGCCCTGGCCGCCCACTGCAAGGGAGCCCTGAAACGGGGCGCCCTTACTGCCGGGGGCGTGCAGGAGCTCACCTTCATCCTGGAGGGGGACGTGTACCGCCTGATCGTACACAGCCGGCTTCCTGGTGCGGAGCGGTTTGAAAAATGGGTGTTTGAGGAAGTCCTCCCCGCCATCCGAAAGACCGGGGGCTACATGACGCCCTCCCTGTTGGAGCAGGCGGCGGCCGACCCCAACGTGCTCCTGCGCTTTGCCGGGGAGCTTTTGGCGGAGCATGAAAAGAATGAGCGCCTTTCCCATGAGGTATCCCGGCTGAAGCCGAAAGCAGATTATTACGATACCTTCATCCATCCCGGCGACTGTACGAACATCCGGGCCACGGCAAAGGAGCTGGGGATCGGGGAGCGTGCCTTCTGCCGGTTCCTGGTGGAGGCGGGCTTTTTGTACCGCTGCCCGGCCGGATACCTGCTCCCCTACGCAAAGCCCTCCAACAAGGGGCTGTTCGTGGTAAAGGACTTTGTGGCGGAAAACGGCCACTTCGGGCAGCAGACCATCATCACGCCCCAGGGCAAGGCGCTCCTGCGTATGCTCCTGCATGAAAACTGACGACTGGAAAGGAGATTCTGATTATGAGCAAAAAAGATAACATTTACCTGATCGGCGCCGCCTCCTATGAGGATACCGTGGAGCAGCGGCTCACTTTGTACAACTATATCCGCCAGCTTGCTTTCCTGGCGAAGCACATGAAAACCGCCGAGGATTATATCCACCTGAAACGGGCGGCGGCCGCCTACGGGGACGAGGCGGAGGAACTGTTCGCCTCCTGGGATATCCCCAGCCGCTATCTGGTCTATGGCGATCCCGGCGACCTGGACGCCCTCCGGGAGAAGGAGCTCCTGGACTATGGAGAGGATGACGGTGAGGATGACCTTACGGAAGATGATCTGACGGAGGATGACATCCCCGATGACGACGGGGAGGATTTCGAGGGTGAAGTCTTCCTGGACCTGCTGGCGGATATGGCGGGAAAGGCCCGCTTTGTTTCCGAGGTGCTGGATACCCTCCTGGAGATCAGCGGGGGGCAGCCGGATTCGGCGGCGTCCGAACATGAGTAACCTGACCCATTTAAGCCTGTTCTCCGGGATCGGCGGGCTGGACCTGGCGGCGGAGGCCGCCGGGTTTTCCACCGTCTGCCAGTGCGAATGGGCGGATTTCCCCTATTCCGTCCTGGAGGCGCACTGGCCGGAGGTCCCCAGGTTCCGGGATATCACGACTTTGACGAAGGAGGCGTTCTTTGAAAAAACAGGACTTGAAACAGTCACCATCATTTCAGGAGGATTCCCCTGCCAGCCCTTCTCCACCGCGGGAAAGCGGAAAGGGTTTGAGGATACCCGCTACCTGTGGCCGGAAATGTGCCGCATTATTACCGAGCTGCGGCCCCGTTGGGTGCTTGGGGAAAATGTTGCTGGCTTCATCGATATGGGGCTCGACAAAACGATTTTTGACCTGGCAAAAGCGGGATACGCTGTTCTCCCATTCGTATTTCCGGCTTGCGGCGTCGGCGCATGGCATGAGCGCCAGCGAACTTTTATC
>JAETPP010000060.1 GCA_021771115.1 Bacillota bacterium
GTTCGGCTTTGCCTGCAATGAAACGGAAGAGTATATGCCCCTGGCCATCTCCCTTTCCCACAAGCTGGCCCGTCAGCTTGCCGCCGTGCGGAAGGACGGTACCCTCGGCTACCTGCGGCCGGACGGGAAAACCCAGGTCACGGTGGAATACGATGGCAATGAAGTCAAGCGGGTGGATACCATTGTGATCTCCACCCAGCACGATGAAGAGGTGAAGCTGGAGAGGCTGAAGAAGGATCTCATCAAGCATGTGATCAAGCCCGTGGTGCCTGCCGGGCTGGTGGATAAGGAGACAAAGATCTATATCAATCCCACCGGGCGCTTCGTCATCGGCGGCCCGGTAGGAGACAGCGGCCTCACCGGCAGAAAGATCATTGTAGATACCTACGGCGGTTACGGCCGGCACGGCGGCGGCGCTTTTTCCGGAAAGGACCCCACCAAGGTGGATCGCTCCGCGGCCTATGCCGCCCGCTGGGTAGCCAAAAATATTGTGGCCGCCGGGCTGGCGGAAAAATGCGAGGTGGAATTGGCCTATGCCATCGGCGTGGCCCATCCGGTTTCCGTCATGGTGGATTCCTTCGGCACCGGAAGCGTCAGCGATGAAAAGCTGGCCCAAGCGGTGCAGCAGGTATTTGACCTGCGCCCCATGGCCATCATCAAGGAACTGGGCCTGCGGAACACAAAGTACCGCCCTCTGGCGGCCTATGGCCACATGGGCCGGGAGGATCTGGACGTGGCCTGGGAAAAAACAGACCGCGTGGAAGCGCTGCGAAAAGCCGTAAAATAAAAAATTTCAAAATGAAAAGTGGAAGTTTTCTCATCTGAAATACTTCCACTTTTTTATATGGAATAAAGCCGCCTGATTTGCAAAAGGTACTTATTCCCGGAAAAGAAACGGCGTCAAGCGGGTGATCGCTTGACAAAATCCGGGAAAATGGGTTACAATATATGGTATATGAAATTCTGTAAACCACAAGCGATTTACAGTGAAAAATGGGGAAGGTTCCCGCGTTTTCGGCGGGGAGAAGAAAGCTGAAGGAAAGGAAATCAGGCACATTATGGCAAAGAAACAGGATTACGGCAACGACAGCATTCAAAGTCTGAAGGGCGCTGACCGTGTTCGTCTGCGGCCCGCGGTCATTTTCGGCTCAGACGGCATCGATGGCTGCCAGCATTCCATTTTTGAAATACTGTCGAACTCTATCGACGAGGCCCGGCAGGGCTTCGGCAAGGAGATCACCATCACCCGGTTTCTGGATCATTCCGTTCAGGTGGAGGACCATGGCCGGGGCATTCCGGTAGATTACAACACCAAGGAAGAGCGGTATAACTGGGAGCTGGTGTTCTGCGAAATGTATGCCGGCGGCAAATATAATAACGATTCCGGCGAGAATTACGAATATTCCCTGGGCCTCAACGGCCTGGGCCTGTGCGCCACGCAATACGCCTCGGAATATATGGATGTGGATATCCGCCGGGATGGCTTCCGCTACACCCTCCATTTTGAGCGGGGCGAAAATGTGGGCGGGCTGCAAAAGGAGCCCTATGGGAAGAAGGATACCGGCTCCATCATCAAATGGAAGCCCGATCTGCAGGTCTTTACCGATATCGCGGTAGATACGGAATACTATCTGGATGTTCTGAAGCGCCAGGCCGTGGTAAACGCGGGGATTCATTTCCACTTCCGCAACGAGACCGCTCCGGGAAAATTTGAAACCACCGAGTTCTGCTATGAAAACGGCATTCTGGATCACGCCCGGGAGCTTGCCGGGGAGGATTCCCTCACTCCGGTGCAGCTGTGGCAAAGCGAGAAAAAGGTACGGGACCGGGAGGATATGGGCCTTTATAACACGAAAATCAACGTGGCGGTGGCCTTCTCCAACAAGACCTGTGTGGCCGAATATTACCACAATTCCAGCTGGCTGGAGCATGGCGGCGCGCCGGATAAGGCCGTGCGCAGCGCCTTTGTCAGCCAGATCGACGCGTATTTGAAGCAGAACAACAAATACACGAAAAACGAAAGCAAAATCACCTTCCAGGACGTGGAGGACTGCCTGATCATCGTGATCTCCTCCTTCTCCACCCAGACCTCTTACGAAAACCAGACCAAGAAGGCGATCACCAATAAGGGCATCCAGGAAGCCATGACGGAGATGCTCCGCCATAACCTGGAAATCTATTTCCTGGAAAACCCCATGGACGCGGAGAAAATCGGCAACCAGGTGCTGGTCAACAAGCGCAGCCGGGAAGATGCGGAAAAGACTAGGCTGAACCTGAAAACAAAGCTCACCGGAAAAATGGATATCACCGGCCGGGTGGCAAAGTTTGTGGACTGCCGCAGCCGGGATGTGAACGAGCGGGAGCTTTTCATCGTGGAGGGCGATTCCGCTCTGGGCGCCGTAAAGCAGGCCAGAGATTCCAATTTCCAAGCGGTCATGCCCATTCGGGGAAAGATCTTAAACTGCCTGAAGGCGGATTACGACCGCATTTTTAAAAGCGAGATCATCACCGACCTCATCAAGGTGCTGGGCTGCGGCGTGCAGGTGAAAACCAAGGCCAATAAGAACCTGAACGCCTTTGATATGGATAACCTCAGGTGGAGCAAGATCATTTTCTGCACCGACGCCGATGTGGACGGCTTCCAGATCCGGGTGCTGCTGCTGACCATGGTGTACCGCCTGGCGCCCGCTTTGATCGAGGCCGGAAAGGTGTATATTGTGGAATCTCCTCTGTACGAGATCACCACAAAGGACGAAACGTATTTTGCCTATGATGAAACAGAAAAGGCGGAGTTCCTGAAAAAGCTGGAGGGCCAGAAATACACTATCCAGCGCAGTAAGGGATTGGGCGAAAACGAGCCGGACATGATGAACCTGACCACCATGAACCCGAAAACCAGGCGGCTTATCAAGGTGCTGCCCGGCGACGCCCAGTATGCTGCCGAAATGTTTGACATCATGCAGGGCGATAATATCCAGGGCCGAAAGGACTATATCGCCGAGCACGGCGGCGAATATACCGACGAATTGGATGTAAGTTAATAGCCGTTAGTTGTTAGTAATTAGTTGTTAGAAAAGGGCTTTTTCGGAAAGGAAAGCTATGAAATTGTATGTTGTCCGTCATGGGGAGACCAGCTGGAATGTGCAGAACCGGGTCTGTGGGCTTACCGATGTGGAATTGACAGAGCGGGGAAGAGCCCAGGCAAAGGAGCTCTCGAAGGCTGTGGGAAAGCTCCATGTGGATCTGATCTTAGCTTCCCCGCTGAAACGGGCCGTGGAGACCGGCCGGATCATTGCGGAGGAAAACGGGATCCCCATGGAGCTGGAAGAGCTGCTTGTGGAGCAGAACTACGGGATCTACGAGGGCACAGACCGGCGAAACCCGGATTTTCTGGCGAATAAGAGAAATTTTGCCTACCGCTACCCGGGCGGAGAATCCATGATGCAGGTGGCGTATCGGGTTTACGGCCTAATCGACCGAGTAAAAGAGCAATACCCGGGCAAAAATCTTTTATTTGTTTGCCACGGCGGGGTGTGCCGGGTGCTGAATACCTATTTCAGGGATATGACCAACGAAGAATTTTTTCAGTACTCTCAGGAGAACTGCGGAATAGAAGAGTACGAGCTCAGCGAAACAGCGGATAAGTTTGAGAGACGGGAATAAATTTCGAAACCAGGAAGCAGGGGAGTATTATGCCGAAAAGAGAAAAGAAAAGCGGCGACAGGCTGCCGAAAATGAAGGGCTATATCGCCGGGGCGGGAGAAATTGTGGAGCAGGATGTGGGAGATACCGTCCGCAAAAATTTCATGCCCTATGCCATGAGTGTGATCTTAAGCCGGGCCATTCCGGAGATCGATGGCTTTAAGCCCTCTCACAGAAAGCTGCTGTACACCATGTACAAGATGGGGCTATTGACCTCCGGGCGCACAAAAAGCGCCAATATCGTGGGCCAGACCATGAAGCTGAACCCCCATGGAGACGCCGCCATTTACGATACCATGGTGCGCCTGAGCCGGGGCTATGAAGCTTTGCTCCACCCCTTTGTGGATTCCAAGGGAAACTTCGGCAAGGCTTTTTCCCGGGATATGGCCTGGGCCGCCTCCCGATATACGGAGGCGAAGCTGGACAGCATCTGCAAGGAGCTGTTTCAGGATATCGATAAGGATACCGTGGACTTTGTGGACAACTACGACAATACCATGAAGGAGCCCACTCTGCTGCCCGCCACCTTTCCCACGGTGCTGGTAAACGCCAACACCGGCATTGCCGTGGGCATGGCAAGCAATATCTGCCCCTTTAACCTTTCCGAGGTGTGCGAAACAGCCATCGCCCTGATGCGGGATCCGGAAGCCGATTTGTTCCAGACCCTGCAGGCTCCCGATTTCCCCGGCGGCGGTCAGCTCATTTTTGACAGGGAGCAGATGGGAAAGATCTATGAAACGGGCAGGGGCAGCTTCCGGGTACGCAGCCGCTATACCTATGATAAAGGGGAGGGCTGTATCGATGTGACTCAAATTCCCCCTTCTACCACGGTAGAGGTGATCGTGGAAAAGGTGGTGGAGCTGGTCAAGCAGAATAAGCTCAAGGAGATCGCGGATATCCGGGACGAGACCGACTTAAACGGCCTGAAGATCACCATCGACTTAAAGCGCGGTGTGGATCCGGATAAGCTGATGCAGAAGCTCTTTCGGCTTACCACCCTGGAAGACAGCTTTGCCTGTAATTTCAATGTTCTCATCGGCAGCGTGCCGAGAGTATTGGGCGTTCGGGAGCTTCTGGAGGAGTGGACAGCCTTCCGGGTGGAATGCGTTCGCCGCCGCACCTATTACGACCTGCAAAAGAAGAAGGAAAAGCTCCACCTGCTTCTGGGCCTGCAGGCCATTCTGCTGGATATCGACAAGGCGATCCGCATTGTGCGGGAAACGGAAGAGGAAAGCGAAGTGGTGCCGAACCTGATGATCGGCTTCGGCATCGACGAGGTACAGGCCGAATATGTGGCGGAGATCCGTCTGCGCCACCTCAATCGGGAATATATTTTAAAGCGTACCGAGGAAACGGATGATCTGAAAAAGGAGATCGCCGAGCTGGAGGGCATTTTGGGCTCCAAGGCCAAGGTGAAATCCATCATCATCCGGGAGCTGGAAGAGGTGGCGAAGCGCTACGGAAAGCCCCGCCGCACCATGATCCTGTACGCCGACGAGGTAGAGGAGATCGAACCGGAGGAGGAGATCCCGGACTACCAGGTGAACCTGTTCTTTACGGAAGAGGGCTATTTCAAAAAGATCACGCCCCTGTCCCTGCGGATGAGCGGAGAGCAGAAGCTGAAGGAGGGCGACAAGGTCACCCAGCAGCTGGAGGGCATGAACAATATGGAGCTGCTGTTCTTCTCCGACCGCTCACAGGTCTATAAAATGAAGGCCTCCGATTTTTCGGACACAAAAGCAAGCGTGCTGGGAGAGTATATCCCCGCCCGGGCCCAGATGGACGAGGGGGAACGGGCCGTGTACATGGCGGCTACCACAGACTACGCCGGCTTTATGCTGTTCTTCTTTGAAAACGGCAAGGCCGCCAAGGTGGAAATGAGCGCTTACGAAACAAAAACCAACCGGAAAAAGCTGATAAACGCCTATAGCGATAAATCCCCCCTGGTAAGCGCTCTGTACGTAAAAGAGGACTGTGAGGTGCTGCTGACCGCATCCTCCGGCAGAATGCTGCTGTTCCACACGGGACAGATCCTCCCGAAAACCACGAAAAATACCCAGGGCGTGCAGGCCATGAACCTGAAAAAAGGCCAAAGGCTGATTTCCGCCGTGGCCTATGCGGAAGGCATGCTGAAAAACCCCGGCCGGTATCAGAAAAAGCTTCCCGCCCTGGGCGCCCTGCCGGATGGGGAAGAAGCGGGAGAGCAGATGAAGCTGAACTAGTGGTTAGTCGTTAGTTGTGAGTCGTGAGAAAAGGGTGAGCGCGTGCCGGACAGTTACAACTTTCCTGGCACGCTGGTGCGAACCGGTCTACGCTTTCGCTTCGGTCGTTGCTGGACGCATGCCACTGGCATGCAGCAACCGAGCCGACAGGCGAGACTGGGCAATTAGCAATTAGCAATGAAGGGCAAGGGCACCAACCTGTCATCCTGAGGGCAACGCCCGAAGGATCTCGTCCTTTGGCCTTTGCTCAGGAAGGTAAGGACGAGATTCTTTGTCACTACGTTCCTCAGGATGACGGTAGGGGTAGTAGTGTAATAAATTGGATTTAGCATGCTAACAAAAAAGCAGGAAAACCTTGCCTCCCCTGAAAGGGGAGAGGGACCATGCTTTGCATGGTGGAAGGGTTCTAACTCACTTGCAGACTGCATAAAGCCCATGGTTTACCACTTGCCACCCGGAACCCCTCAGTCAGCCTATCGGCTGACAGCTCCCCTTTCAGGGGAGCCAAGGAGTGAGCGCTGAACCATAATTTATTCCCCCAATAAACTACAAACCCAGAAAGGAAGAGAGCCATGAATTACAAAGACAGAAGAGAACAGGTTTTTGAGCAGATGGCGGAGCGGTCCGCGCTGCTGTTGTTTTCCGGTACGGAGCTCCATGTCAGCGCTGATGAGTACGCTCATTTCGAAGCGAACCGGAACTTTTTCTATCTCACCGGGCTGCGCCGGGAGCGTATGATTTTGGTGATGGTGAAAAACGGCTCTGCTCCAAGGACCATGCTCTTTATCGAGGAAGCGGACCCCACCGCGGTGCGCTGGACGGGAAAACGGGTCAGCGTGGAGGAAGCAAAGGAGATCACCGGGATCGAGGAGGTCTATTTTCTGGACGCTTTTACCGGTTGGGTGAACCGCCTGATGAGCGGAGCCCCGGAAACCCTCTATTTTGACTGCAACCGCTATCAGTGGGACGACCTGCCCGATTATAACGCCGTGAGAGCCAAGGAATTTGCCGCGAAGTACCCCGGCGTACAGGTACGGGATATTTTCCCCACCCTGGCAAAGCTGCGGATGCAAAAGGACGAGGACGAGATAGCCGCTATGCGGGAAGCCATCGATGTTACGGATAAGGCATTGCAGAACGTGATGAGCCATTTAAAGCCTGGCATGAAGGAATATCAGGTACAGGCTGATTTTGAATATACTGTGCAGTATTTGGGCGCGGACGGCGTGGCGTTCCCCACTATCGCGGGCAGCGGCGCAAACGGCACCATGCTGCACTATGGCACCAATCGGGAAACCTGCGAGGACGGCGCCCTGGTGCTATTGGACCTGGGGGCCAAGGTGCGGGGCTACTGCGCCGATATCACCAGGACCTACCCGGTAAACGGCACATATTCTCCCCGCCAGCGGCAGGTCTATGAGATCGTGCTGAAGGCCAACCGGGAGGTGGCGAAAGCGGCAAAGGCGGGAGTCCGATTAAGCGAGCTGCAAAAGCTGTGCAGCGATGTGCTGGCCCGGGGCTGTATGGAGCTGGGCCTGATCGAAAAGCCCGAAGAGGTGCGGAAATACTACATGCACGGGGTGTCCCACCACCTGGGGATCGACGTGCACGATGTGACCGCCGGGCAGGATATGCCCCTTCCCGCCGGCGCGGTGATCACCGATGAGCCGGGCCTTTATATCGACGAATGGGAGATCGGCATCCGCATTGAGGACGATCTGCTTATTACGGAAAACGGCTGTGAGGTCTTGTCGGAGACCATCATTCGTGACCCGGACGAAATCGAGAAATTTATGAAAAACAGATGCTAGATGCTGGATTCTGGATGCTGGAGAAGGGCAAGAGCAGGGGAGCCGGCTTTCCAAAGCTGTTGACATATTTTGTACTCGCTGCGAAATAAAAACCACGCCCGGAGAGCTTGGCTTCTGCGGGCGTTTTTTCTAAAAAGGAAAAGGAGGAGATCATCTATGACCCTGGAAGAAATGAAACATAAGTACGCTTACGCCCTTTGCAGGGTAGGCCTGAATGTGCAAAAGGGGCAAACCGTGCTGGTAGAGGCCAATATCGCGGGATATGAGTTTGTCCCCATCTTCGCGGAGGAGTGCTACAAGCTGGGCGCGGGCAATGTGGTGGTGCATTATCTGGATCTCCCGAATCAGAAAATCGCCGCCCGGTATCGCCCGGATGAGGAGGTTCGCAAGGTAGAGCACTGGCAGGAGGAAATGCACCAGGTCTATCTGGACCAGGGCGCCTGCTATGTCCGCCTGGAAAGCGAGGACCCCAAACTGATGGAGGATATCAGCGAAAAGCATTCCAACGCGATCTTTGCCCATGTGGACGCCATCCGGAACATCATGCGCCGGGCGAGCCGGGAAAAGCATTGCCAGTGGCTGATCGCCATGATCCCCACCAGAAATTGGGCGGAATACATTCTGGATCAAACCGGAGAGGAAGCGGAAAAGGCCTTGTGGGAGCTGGTTTTCAAGCTCTGCTACATCGATGAGACGAACGATGTGGTGAAGGCTTGGGAGGAAAAGGACAAGGTCACGGCGGAGCGCGCCCGCAAGGTGGACGCCCTGCATTTGAAAAAGCTGCACTATACCGCCGGAAACGGCACAGACCTTGTTGTGGGGCTTACCCCCTGGTCCCGCTTTGGTCATGACGGCAGCCCCATGCCCGAAGGCTATATTCCCTTCCACGCCAATATGCCCACGGAGGAGATCTGCACCACGCCGGATAAATATGAGACAAGCGGTGTGGTATACGCTTCCCGGCCCCTGGTTCTGGGCGGCAAAAAGATCGAAAACTTCGGGTTCCGTTTTGAAAAGGGAAAGGTGGTCGAGGTGCTGGCGGAGGAAGGAAAGGAAATGCTGGAAGCGCTGATCCATACCGACGAAACCGCCGGGTATTTGGGAGAAGCCGCCCTGGTGGAGTACCATTCTCCCATCAGCATGAGCGGAGTGGTGTTCTATACCACCCTGATCGATGAAAACGCCAGCTGTCATTTGGCGCTGGGCCGGGGCCTGAGCGCCGGGCCGAAGGAGGCCGCCGAACGCTTTAACGATTCCACCATTCACGTGGATTTCATGATCGGCACGCCCGATCTAACGATCACCGGCACCACAGAGGACGGCAGAGAGGTGGAAATTTTCCGGGATGGGGATTTCGCCATTTGATCCGGGAAGAAGGAGCTGATACGCAGATCGGGGCTCCTTTGAAATGCTGTGATGAAAAATGGAGGAGATTTTATGAAAAAAGATCGTTGCGCGCAGACTCCGCCCATGGGGTGGAACAGCTGGGATTGTTACGGAAACGCCGTGAACGAGGAGCAGCTTTTGGGAAACGCCCGATACATGGCGGAGCATTTGAAGGAATACGGCTGGGAATATGTGGTCTGCGATATCCAGTGGTCTGAGCCAAAGGCCGGGACAGAGCGCCCGGAATATGTGCCCTACGCCTGGCTGACCTTGGATGAGTTCGGAAGGCAGCTTCCCGCGCCGGAACGGTTCCCTTCAGCGGCAGGGGGAAAGGGCTTTGCGCCCATTGCCGAACAAATTCACAAGCTGGGCCTGAAATTCGGCATCCACATCATGCGGGGCGTGCCCAGGCTTGCGGTGCATCAGCATTTGCCGGTAAAGGGAACCACTACCACCTGTGATAAGATCGCCTGTGACAATTCCGTTTCCCGCTGGAATACGGATATGTACGGGATCGATTACACAAAAGAGGGGGCCCAGGCCTACTACGATTCCATTTTTGAGCTGTATGCCTCCTGGGGCGTGGATTTTGTGAAGGTAGACGATATCTGCAACACCAATGCCTATCCTACCAGGCCCTATTCCGCCGAAAAAGAGGTGGAAATGATCCGGCACGCCATGGACAAGTGCGGCAGGGAAATGGTTTTAAGCCTTTCTCCTGGTCCGGCGGTGATCGAAAAGGCCTGGCATCTTCGGCAGAACGCCAATATGTGGCGGATCACCGACGATTTCTGGGACGATTGGGAGCTGCTGCTCGCCATGTTCGAGCGGTGCGAGGTATGGGAGCGGCAGGTCTCTCCCGGCTGCTGGCCGGATTGCGATATGCTGCCTTTAGGCAGTATCCGCCTGAACATAGAGCGCTTTGAAAAGTCCCAGGGCAGGGAATTCCGCGATACCTGGACAAAATTCACCCCGGAGGAGCAGAAAACCATGATGTCCCTCTGGTGTATCTTCCGTTCTCCGCTGATTATGGGCGGCGAGCTTCGGAACAATGACGAGGCCACCCTTGCTCTGCTGACAAACCCCGAGATTTTGGAGATGCACCACTGGGGCGAGCAGGCGCATCAGGTATATCGCACGGAAAACGCCTGCGTGTGGAAAAGCCGGAACAGTAAGGACGGCTCTGTGTACGCCGCGCTGTTCAATCTTTCCGATGCGGAAGCGGAGATATCGGTAAGCCTTGAGGAGCTGGAGCTTTCCGGGGCATATTTCGCGCGGGAGCTGTGGGAAAAAAGAGAGCTGGGAGAAATCGGGGCTTCCCTTTCCGCCCGGCTGCCCGCCCATGGCGCTTCCGTGTATCGCCTGACAGAAGCGCGGTAAGAAAGGGGTAATTTTGTGCCGACAGCCTTTGAGCTTGTGCGCCGGGGGAAACTGCTTCTGCCCGAAACGCCATGTATTTTGATCGAGGAAGAGATCGCAAGGAAAAATATTGCCAGGGTACAGTCAGCGGTAACCGCTTGCGGCTGTGCCCTGCGGCCCCATATCAAAACCCACAAAATGCCCTATTTTGCGGGGCTGCAGCTGGCAGCGGGGGCAAACGGCATCACCTGCGCCAAGGTCAGCGAGGCCGAGGTCATGGCGGAAGGGGGAGCGGAGGATATTTTCATCGCGTACCCCATGGTGGGCGCGTTCCGCATCCGGCGTGCGCTGGAGCTGCAAAAGAAGCTTCACCGCCTGATTCTGGCGGTGGACAGCCTGGAAGGCGCGCGCCTGCTGAATGAAGCCGCTTCCCGTGCCGGAGTGACCTGCGAGGTGCGCATGGAGATCGATACCGGCGCAAAGCGCACGGGAGTGCTTCGGGAGCATTATTTGGAGCTGGGAAAGCAGGTGGCTGCCTTGTCCCATTTGCGCCTGACCGGGATCTATACCTTCAAGAGCCTGGTGTTCCGGGGAGAGTCCACGGAGGATAACGAGGCCGCCGGACAGGAAGAGGCCCAAATGATGTGGGAAATGGCCCAAAGCCTGGGGAAAGCGGGTGTTCCTATCCGTGAGATCAGCGCGGGCTCTACCCCAACGGGCCTACAGGCGGCAAGAACAGGGCTTGTCACGGAGGTGCGGCCGGGCACTTATATTTTCGGCGACTGGATGCTGACAAAAGAGCGTTGCGCCAGCCTGGAAGAAATCGCCGTGCGGCTGTATGCCACAGTAGTCAGTACGCCGTCTCCGGAATATGCTGTGATCGACGGCGGCACGAAGACCTTTCCCATGGATATCCCGCTGGATATCCCTCCCGGCCGGTATCCCGGCTATGCCATTCCCATGGGCGCGGACGGACAGCCCAATGAAAATTTGCAGCTGCGCCGCATGAACGAGGAACACGGCATCCTCACCGCGAAAAACGGCGTTACCGGGCTGAAAGTAGGTCAGGTGCTGGAGCTGATCCCCATCCATGTATGCACAGCGGTCAACCTGCAAAACAGCGTCTTTGTGTGGGAAGGTCAGTCCCTGCGCAGGCTTCCCGTAGCCGCCAGAGGAATGCTGGTATGAGGCTGGATACTGGATGCTGGATGCTGGAGAAGGGCGTAAGGGCATAAGAATGCCGCGGTCGGGCGGCGAAGGTACGGCTTGTACCGAGAGGATTCACGATTGCCCACCGCAGGTGCTTGACTTTTTGGTGGCAGTGAGATAAGATACGGAAAACTGCAAAAGAGCAGAAAAATATACGATAAAGCGAGGAATGCAATATGGGTAAAGTGGAAGAAAGGCTTCAGGAATTGGGGCTGAGTTTGCCCCAGCCTCCGGCGAAGGGCGGCCTTTACGCTCCCGCGAAGCGCTTTGGCGATAATCTGGTCTATATTTCCGGCTGCGGCCCTTCTCTGGACGGGACGCCGGTCACAGGGAAGCTGGGCGCGGAGGTAACGGAGGAGCAGGGCTATGTCTATGCCAGAAACACTATGCTGAACGTTCTGGCGGTGCTGAAGCGGGAAATCGGAGATCTGGATCTGGTGAAAAGCGCGGTAAAGGTCACCTGCTTTGTGGCATCAACCCCCGATTTTTATCAGCAGCCCCAGGTGGCCAACGGCGGCACACAGCTTTTGATCGACCTGTTCGGCGAAGAGGCGGGCGCGCCTTCCCGGTCCGCCATCGGCATGAGCGTTCTGCCTGGAAATATGCCTGTGGAAACAGAAGCGATTTTTGAATTGAAGTAATGCGCCTTTTTTAGCTTCGCTTGACAAGAGAAACTAAAAACTGTAAGCGAACAAAGAAAAACCGGCCGGAATGAGAGCCTAAAAGCCTCATCACGGCCGGTTTTTTTGTTTCTGTAGTTTATCCCAATAAAAGCTTGTCGTCCGCCTCATCGGAGCCCGTGGCCTGTCCGAACTTTTCCAGCAACTCCTCCACGGTAAGCTTTTTCTTGTCCTCCCCGGAAATATCCAGGGCGATCTTACCATCGTACATCATGATGAGCCGGTTGCCGTGGGCAATGGCGTCCCGCATATTGTGGGTGATCATCAGGGTGGTCAGGTGATCCCGCTGCACGATCTGCTCGGTGGTTTCCAGCACCTTGGCGGCGGTTTTGGGGTCCAGCGCGGCGGTGTGCTCGTCCAAAAGCAGCAGCTTCGGCTTTACCAGGCTTGCCATCAAGAGGGTAAGGGCCTGGCGCTGGCCGCCGGAAAGCAGGCCAACCTTGGAGGTCATGCGGTCCTCCAGCCCCAGGTCCAATAGCTTCAGCATTTCCCGGTATTTCTCCCGGTCCTGCCGGGTAATGCCCGGCCGCAGGGTGCGCAGCTTTCCTCGCCGGGCCGCGAGGGCCAGGTTTTCTTCGATCTGCATGGTGGCGGCGGTGCCCAGCATGGGGTCCTGAAAGACCCTGCCAATGTATTTTGCCCGCTTATACTCGGAAAGCCGGGTCACATTTGTGCCGCCGATGGTGATAGAGCCCCCGTCCACCGGGAACACGCCGGCTACGGCGTTTAGCAGTGTGGATTTTCCCGCGCCGTTGCCGCCGATCACCGTGACGAAATCCCCTTCCTTCAGCGTGAGGGAAACATCGTTCAGAGCGATTTTTTCATTGACCGTGCCGGGGTTAAAAACCTTTGTCACATGGGATACTTCAAGCATGCTCACCCGCTCCTTTCTTTGCCGGCTTTGAGAAATATTTTCCCTTCCAGTAAGGAACGGACAGGAACAGCGCCACCAGTAGGGCGGAGATCAGCTTCAGGTAGTTGGTGTTGATGCCGCTGAGGCTGACCACGGCCTGGATCACCACGTAGTAGATCACCGCGCCGATGGAAACACTGAGCAGGGAAAGGGCAAAGTTTCGGAAAATACGGGAGAAAAGCACCTCGCCGATGATGACCGCCGCCAGCCCGATCACGATAGCGCCCTTGCCCATGCTGGAATCCGCAAAGCTCTGAAACTGGGAAAGCAGCGCGCCGGAAAGGGCCACCAGGCCGTTGGAGAGCATCAGCCCGATCACCTTTGCCACATTGGTGTTGATCCCCTGCGCCCGGGACATGCTGGCGTTTGCGCCGGTAGCCCGGAGAGAAGCCCCCAGTTCTGTGCCGAAGAACCAGTAGAGTAAGGCGATAATGACTGCGGTAAACACACCCACCACAAAGATGGGGTGTTGGTAGAAGGGCCGCGTTCCCTTGGAAACATCCTGCACGAACCGGAGAGAGACCAGCAGGCGGTTCAAGCTGTTCTGATCGATCACATTGATCGCCACATTGGACTTCATGGACATAATGGCAAGGTTTACCGACCACAGCCCGAGCTGGGTCAGAATTCCCGCCAGGATACCCGGAATGCCGCAGAAGGTGTGAAGCAGCCCGGTGACAAGCCCCGCCAGAAGGCCCGCCGCAAAGGCGGCAAGCAGTGCCAGCCACAGGTTTACCCCGGCGGCAAACAGCACCACGAAAACAGCGCCGCCGGTACAGAAGGAGCCGTCCACCGTCAGATCGGCAATATCCAGCAGCTTGTAGGTGATGTACACGCCGATCGCCATAATGCCCCAAATCAGCCCCTGGGAAATAGCGCCCGGCAAAGCGTTTAAGAAATCAGCCATAAGGAAAGGAACCCCCAAACAAAAAATATACAAACCCGAAATTCCCTGATAAAGTGAAGCAAGAGGCAAAAGAGCAAGTAAAAGCGCCCTTGCGCCCTTCTCCAGCATCCAGAGTCAAGCATCTAGCGTCCAGTATATCATAAAACAGCGGAAAAGGGAAGTTCCTTTTCCGCTGTGCAGTTCTCTTTCTGTATGCTTACCTTACAAAGCTTATTCGACGGAAATTTCCTCGTAGCCTTCAGGCGGCGTTACTCCCAGCTCCTCACAGATCTCCTTGTTGTACTTGGGCGTGAAGTTGGCGGCGTATTCGATGGGCATTTCGGAAATGTTCGCTTCGCCCTTCAGAATCTTGATGGCCATTTTTCCGGTAGCCACACCCAGGTCATAATAACTGATGGAAAGGGTGGCCACGCCGCAGCCTCTGGCAATGCCTTCCTCACCGCAGAATACCGGGATCTTGGCAGGGCGGCAGATATTGTCGATAATGCCGGTGCTGGAAGCGCAGGTGTTGTCTGTGGGAACGTACAGGATATCGCTGTTATCGGCGGCGGTCTGCGTCACAGCGGCCATGTCGTTGGAATCGGAGAAGGGATACTGGGTGCAGGTGTAGCCCAGGCCCTCCAGATAGCCCTGTACGGTATCCACCTGGTACTGGCTGTTGTTCTCGTTGGAGCAGTACAGCAGGCCCACGGTTTTGGCATCGGGATACCAATCCTTGATCATCTGTGCCTGCTGATCCAGCGGGGCCAGGTCAGAGGTGCCGGACACATTGCTTCCCACCGTGCCGGAGAAATTCTCCAGCCCCAGCGCCACGCCGTATTCGGTGACAGAGGTGCCCAAAACCGGGATCTCGCTGGTGGCGGTGGCGGCGGCCTGAACGGCGGGAGTGGCGTTTGCCAAAATCAGATCCACCTTGGAGGTCACGAACTCGTTGGCAATGGTGGCGCAGGTGGCGGAATCGTTGGCGGCGTTCTGCTCGTCAAATTTCACCTTATCTCCGAATTCTTCCGTAAGGGTGTCCCGGAAGCCCTTGGTAGCGGCGTCCAGCGCCTCGTGAGGGGTCAGCTGGCAGATGCCTACCGTGTAGGTTTTATCACCGGTGTCAGGATTTTTGGCGGTGCTCCCAATGCTTGCGGAGCTGCTGCCGGACCCGGCAGGCTCCTTGTCCGAATTGCCGCCGCAGGCAGTCAGAGCCAGCAGCATGAGAACACACAAAGCTCCGGCAATCAGCCGAAGAGAAAGCTTTCTTTTCATCGTTTTGATCCTCCTGAAAATAATAATACGAAGCAAAAAGCGCAGCCTGCGCCAAACTCCGCTTGTGCGATTTGGGATTGTACAGCTTTACAGTGCTAAAGCGAAATCGCAATCCCTATTATAACAGGTTGTCCGGAAAAGTCAAGTGAAAGAGAAGCGGTAGGTAGTAGTTAGTTATTAGTTGTTAGTCGTTAGAAAAGGCGCCCTTGTCTGTCATCCTGAGGGCAGAGCCCGAAGGATCTCGTCCTTTGCCCTTACTCTGGGATCCAAGATCGAGATCCTTCGGGCGTTGCCCTCAGGATGACAGGGAGGGTAATCAGTGCGATAAATTGGAATTTAGCGATCTAACGCATAGCACAAAACCCTTGCCTCCCCTGAAAGGGGAGGGGCGCTGGTCTCCGGGGGAGACCGTCTAGCGCCGACCGAAGCGACAGCTGAGAC
>JAETPP010000306.1 GCA_021771115.1 Bacillota bacterium
AAACCGCAGGTTCGCGGTGTACTATCAGGAATTGGAGGAGGGGAGCTATTGGGAGTCGGAACCGCATCTGAAAGGGGCCGCGGAGTTTATTACCATATTTTCAGGAAAAATTGAAATCTGCACCGGAGGCCGGAGCTTTCAGGTGGAGAAAGGGGAAAGCATACGGTTTAAGGCCGATGCCGTCCATTCCTATAAAAATATCGGAGCGGAACCGGTGTTGCTGCACATGATCATTTACGATCCCTGACAATCGTTTGGAGAAAAACGCTATGAACCTATATTTTGCCCCCATGGAGGGGCTGACAGGATACGTATACCGGAACGCCCACCGCGCCTGCTTCGGCGGAGTGGACAAATATTTCACGCCCTTTTTGTCGCCCAATCAGAACCACAAATTTACTGCGAAAGAGGAGAAGGACGTGCTGCCGGAGCACAACCAGGGGATTCCCCTGGTGCCCCAGATTCTTACCAACCGCGCTGAGGACTTTATCTGGGCCGCAGGGGAGATGAAGGCCAGAGGCTACCGGGAGGTGAACTTAAACCTGGGCTGCCCCTCCGGCACCGTGGTCTCCAAGTACAAGGGGGCCGGATTTTTGGCCAGACAGGAGGCGTTAAACCGCTTTCTGGACCAGATTTTTCAGGAGGTGGACCTGGAAATCTCCGTCAAGACCCGGATCGGTATCGCTGCGCCGGAGGAATTTCCCGAGCTGATGGAGATTTTCAACCGCTATCCCATCCGCGAGCTGACCGTGCACCCCAGGCTGCGGACGGATTTTTATAAAAATACTCCGGACTGGGAGTCCTTCGGGTACGCGGTGAAGGAGAGCAGGGCGCCCCTGTGCTACAATGGGGACGTCTTTACCGCAGAGGCATTTCGCAGCGCGGCGGCCCGGTTCCCATCTGTGGGAAGCGTTATGCTGGGCCGCGGGCTTCTGGCCAACCCGGCCCTGGCGGAGCGGATAAGAGGCGTGGAAGAAGCGCCCCTGACCTCCTCCCGTCTGGCGGCTTTCCACCGGGCATTGTACGAGGGTTATTGCCTTGCGATCCCGGAGGAGCGCAATGTGCTGTTCAAAATGAAGGAAATGTGGACCTATCTGATCTGTATGTTCCCGGAGGCGGACCGGTACGGAAAGAAGATCAAGAAAGCGAGGTCGGCGGGAGAGTACGAGGCTGCGGTGGCCGCGCTGCTTCGGGAGCGGGAGCCGGATCCGCGGGCGGGATACCGGGCTGCCCTCTGAGAAGCGTTTGAAAACAGTTCACAAAAATTTTCCATTTCGCCCATTGTAATTTACCGCATTACAGTGTTATACTGTTTTTAAATTTTTGCAACAGTTCAGATGGCGGGAAACTTCACATCGGCTGCCTGAGCTGTTACGAATTTTTGCCAAAAGGAAACGCACAAGAAA
>JAETPP010000061.1 GCA_021771115.1 Bacillota bacterium
CTTCCCCCCACTGTCATTCTGAGGAACGCAGTGACGAAGAATCTCGACTAGCAGCAACCGGCACATAAAGAGGAATTTATAGCCACTGGCTGGGATATAGCCGAGATTCTTCACCGCTTCGCGGTTCAGAATGACAATGAGAGGATGAGGCCGGTTTTACTTCCGGTCGGGCCGTACGTTTGCAAATGCCGCGCACTATCCTCACGAGTGGCCGCGGCGCCTCGCCGCTAAATTCCAAGGGATCAAACTGCTGATCACGATTCGCCAGCCGGGAGTTTTCTCTCCCAACGAATCTTCCCATCTGTTTTCCTATATTTAACAAAATTTTCATTGATTCCTGAACACCCCTGTGATAGAATAATACTGGGCTACAAGGGCCCAAAACAATGTATTGATTTGCCATTGGGCGAAAGGAGAAATAAAAATGACCAACAACAAGTCCGTCCTCAGTTGGATCGAGGAAATGAAAGCGCTGGTCACTCCGGATGAAGTCGTTTGGATCGACGGCTCCGAAGAACAGCTGGAGGCTTTGCGCAAGGAGGCCTGCCAGACCGGTGAAATGATCAAGCTGAATGAGGAAAAGCTGCCTGGCTGCTACTATCACAGGACCGCTCCCAACGATGTGGCCCGTGTGGAGGACCGCACCCTGATCTGCTCCCGCAGGGAAGAGGACGCCGGTCCCACCAACCACTGGAAGGATCCTCAGGAAGCCTATAAAATGCTGTATGATATTGCCCGCGGCACCTATAAGGGCCGTACCATGTATGTGATCCCCTACTCCATGGGCCCTGTGGGCTCTCCTCTCGCCAAGATCGGCGTGGAGCTGACCGATTCCATTTATGTGGTGCTGAACATGTCCATCATGACCCGCGTGGGCCAGAAGGTGCTGGATGTTCTGGGCGACAGCAAGGACTGGGTAAAGGGCCTTCACGCCAAGTGCGATGTGGACCCCGAAAAGCGCTGGATCTGCCAGTTCCCCGAGGACAATACCATCATTTCCGTAAACTCCGCTTACGGCGGCAACGTGCTGCTGGGCAAGAAGTGCTTTGCGCTGCGTATCGCTTCCTACCAGGCCAAGAACGAAGGCTGGATGGCTGAGCATATGCTGATCCTGGGCATTGAGAATCCCCAGGGCGAAGTGAAATATGTGTGCGCCGCATTCCCCTCCGCCTGCGGCAAGACCAACCTGGCCATGATGATCCCGCCCGAGGGCTATAAGGCAAAGGGCTACAAGGTTTGGACAGTGGGCGACGATATCGCCTGGATGCGTCCCGGCGAGGACGGCAGGCTGTACGCCATCAACCCCGAGAACGGTTTCTTCGGCGTGGCCCCCGGCACCAACATGAAGTCGAACCCCAATGCATTGATCTCCACCCAGAAGGGCACCATTTTCACCAATGTGGCCCGGAACCTGGACGACAACACCGTGTGGTGGGAGAGCCTGGATAAGAACCCGCCCGTCAACGCGGAAGAGTGGAAGGGCGAGCACGTAAACGGCCCCGATTATATTGCCGATGGCAACAAGCTGGCTCATCCCAACAGCCGCTTTACCGCCCCCACCGCAAACTGCCCCTGCCTTTCCAGCGAGTTTGAGAATCCCAAGGGTGTGCCGGTTTCCGCCATCGTCTTCGGCGGCCGCCGTCCCGATACCGTGCCGCTGGTGTATCAGTCCCGCAGCTGGAACAACGGTGTGTTCATCGGCTCCATCACCGGCTCTGAGACCACCGCCGCCGCTGCCGGCGCCGTAGGCGTAGTGCGCCGCGACCCCATGGCCATGCTGCCCTTCTGCGGCTACCACATGGGCGACTATTTCCAGCACTGGATCGACATGGGCGAAAAGCTGGGCGACAAGGCTCCCAAGATCTTTAACGTGAACTGGTTCCGTGTAGACGAGAACGGCCACTTCATTTGGCCCGGCTTCGGCGACAACCTCCGCGTGCTGGAGTGGATCCTCAAGCGCTGCGAGGGCACTGTGGACGCCGTGGAAACTCCCATCGGCTTTGTGCCCAAGGCGGAGGATATCAACCTGGAAGGCCTGAGCGACTTCTCTATTGACACCCTGAAGAGCATTCTGGAGGTCGATAAGGCGAAGTGGGCAAAGGAAGCCGCCGGTGTGGAAGAGTTCTACAAACAGTTTGGCGATAAGCTCCCCGCCGCCCTCCGTACCGAGCTGGAGACGCTGAAGAAGAACTGCCAGTAAAATTTGCGTACAGACGGCAGATCGCTTTTATGCCGTGTTTTAACCCTCTCAGTATAAAAAAGGCGGCAGCCGGATTTCCGGCTGCCGCCTTTTTTTAGATGCTGGATGCTGGAGAAGGGCGTTAGGGCAAGGGAATTTGCGCTGGTCTGCATAGAGCGGGATCCTTTGTCAGGAAGGCGCAAAGCGATAGATAGTGCGCTAAATTGGAATTTAGCGGCGAGGCGCCGCAGCCACTCGCGAAGATAGCGGGCGGCATTTGTAAGTATGCGGCCCGACCAGAAGTAAAACCGGCCTCATCCTCTTATTGTCATTCTGAGTCACCGAAGGTGGCGAAGAATCTCGGCTATATCCCAGCCGGCGGCTGCAAATTCCCTTTATGCGCCAGTTGCTGCTGGCCGAGATCCTTCGTCAAGAAGGCGCGAAGCGCCTTTTTTCCTCAGGATGACAGTAGGTGGAAATCGTAAGTGCAGCTAAACTATAATTTACCGCCCTGTCTCGCCTGTCGGCTCGGGTGTTGTGTGCCGGTGGCACACGTCCAACACCGACCGAAGCGAAAGCGTAGACCGGTTCGCATCAGCGTGCCAGGAAAGTTATAACTTTCCGGGACGCGCTCACTCCTTTCTAACAACTAACTACTAACAACTAAGAACTCACTCCCGGTTACCTTTTTCTTTCGAGACTTCTCTAATAGAAAGAGCCTGGGGAAAGCAATATCTTACAAAAATCATAAAATATGTGAAACACTGTGACAAAATTGGATTTGTATGATAAAATATTGACTAACGGTAAGGCTACACTGGAAAATACTGAAAAATGAGGGTATAAAAAGAGGGCAAGAGGAATGAAAAAAGGAAACATATTTTCCCGGTTGGGATATGTGAGCAGGGTTTTAAGCGGGGTTCGGCTGGAGGAGCTGAACAAATCCCTGGAGAAGGCGAAGGAGCGTTCGGGCAAAAGTAAGATTCGGCTCTTCTGCGATATGCTGTGGTGCTCTGTACGATACGGCGCGGGCTATCACGATTACGTGATGTTCGGTTTTTACGATATGGACGGAAAGCACCGGGACACCTATGTGACCAGGCTGAGAAACAAGCGGATGATCACCATGCTGAACGACCCGGAAACTGCGGAGATATTTGATCACAAGGTGAAATTCAACCCCAGGTTCAAGGAATATCTGGGAAGAGATTTTCTGGTGGTCGAGGACATGACGCTGGAGCAGTTCAAAGCGTTTCTCAGTGATAAGGAAAGGGTGTTTTGTAAGCCCGATGTGGGGGAAAGCGGCAAGGGCATCGAGCGGCTGGCAAAATCGGATTTCAAAAGCGAGGAAGCCATGTTCCACTACATCAAGGAGTGCGGCTTCGGCGTGATCGGTGAAATGCTGGTCCAGCATGACGCCATGAAGAAGCTGTATCCCCACTCTGTAAATACCCTGCGGATCGTGACCCTGCTGACCGGCACGCCGGGACACTATACGCCCCGGCTTATCTATGCTGTGGTGAAGATCGGCGCAGGCGGAAAATATGTGGACAACCTGGAAAACGGCGGAATGTTCTGCCCCATTGACTATGAAACCGGGGAGATCACCGGTGTGGGGCACACCTCGGCGCTGACTACCCTGACCCGCCACCCGGAAACCGGTGTGGAGCTGATCGGCTATCGGATTCCTTTTGTCAAGGAAGCCATCGAGCTGTGCAAAAAGGCGGCGCTGGAAGAGCCCGGCATGCGCTTTGTGGGCTGGGACTGCGCCATTACCCCCAACGGGCCCGCTATTATCGAGGGCAACGATTACCCCGGCTATGATTTCTGGCAGCAGCCGGAGCACACGCCGGACCGTGTTGGCCTGTGGCATTTGTATCAAGAACTGATCCCGGGCTTGAAATGATGCTGGATGCTGGATTCTAGACGCTGGATGCTGGAGAAGGACTGAAAGGGCAATGAGAAATTAGTAATAAATAATGAAGAGCAAGGACTCTTACCCACTATTCTGAGCTCTTTCTGTTATCCTGAGCCACCTTTTCTGTCATTCTGAACCGAAGGTGAAGAATCTCGGTTTGCAGCTGCTAGCGGATAAAAAAATCCCTCTTAATGTGCTGGTTAGTGCTAACCGAGATCCTTCGTCAAGAAGGCGTGAAACGCCTTTTTTCCTCAGGATGACAGTGGGGTGAGCGCTAAACTATAATTTGCAGCGATAGGAAAAAAATTGAACAGGAACCAGACCCTGAAAGCGACGGGAAAAGACGGCTTTACTTTTTGGAAGCTTTGTGGTAAACTGATAAAAGCAAATTGGCGGCCCGGAAAAGCGGGCCACGGAGGAGATCAGAATGGGGTACCAGTTGAAAAGTCAGCTTGCCAGGTGAGAAGCTCTGTACAAATGCTGCCGGTGAGGCTTTGTACAGGGCATAGCGAAGTTCGCAATTTTTAGTCATCGGGAAGCCTGCGGAAGCGAAAGCGCTGTCCGTTTGTTTTCCTATGTCTTTTGATGCGGAGGGCTATGGCCTTCCGCTTTTTTGTGTTTACAGGGAGCGGAGTTTCTTTCGCTTCCTGTTTTTTTATTTTGGAAAGGATCGATCAGTATGAGCTATTTGAAAATAGAAGGGCTTTCCCACGCCTTTGGCGATACGGTGCTGTTTCGGGAAGCCGAAATGACAGTGAACAAGGGAGAGCATATCGGGATCGTTGGGCAAAATGGCGTGGGGAAAAGCACCCTCATCAAATTTTGTACCGGGCAGCTGATCCCGGACAAAGGAACAGTGCTTTGGCAGCCGGGAATTTCCGTGGGATATCTGGATCAGTACGCGGAGGCGGACGAGGGATGCTCCATGGGAGAATTTCTGCGCTCCGCGTTTTATCCGCTCTTTGTCATGGAACGGGAAATGGAGGCCTGTTATCTCGAAGCGGGCGGCGGCGATGGCGAGGCGCTTTCCCGGGCGGCAGAGCTGCAGGACGCCCTGGAGGCGGCGGGTTTTTATGAGATCGACACCCGGATCAGCAGAGTGGTTTTTGGCCTGGGGCTTAATGCCATGGGCCAGGAACGTCCGCTGGGAAAGATGAGCGGCGGGCAGCGGGCAAAGGTGATTTTGGCAAAATTACTGCTGGAGCAGCCGGAGGTGCTTTTGCTGGATGAGCCCACAAACTTTTTGGATAAGGAGCAGGTGGCGTGGCTGGGAGAGTATTTATCCCAGCTTCCCAATGCCTTTTTGCTGGTGACCCACGACCATAATTTTCTGGAAAAAACAGTCACCTCCATCTGCGACATCAGCGAGGGAAAAATCACAAAATATCGGGGCGCTTATTCGGAGTTTCTGAAAAAGCGGGAAGCGCTGCGGGAGGACTACCTGCGCCGGTACACAGCGCAGCAGCGGGAAATCAAGCGGACGGAGGAATTCATCCGCCGGAATCTGGCGGGGCAGCGCACCAAGATGGCCCAGGGAAGAAGAAAGCAGCTGGAGCGCCTGGAGCGGCTGGAAGCCCCGGACCTTGCGGAGATCAAGCCCGTCTTCCGGTTTTCCGCCCTTGCGGTAACGGAAGCGGAGCAGCTTCAGGTAAAGCGCCTGAAGGTAGGCTATGATTTCCCACTGCTGCCCCCGTTGAGCTTTTCCATCCGGGGCGGAGAAAAGGTGATTATTTCAGGATTTAACGGGATCGGGAAATCCACGCTGCTGAAAACGCTGCTGGGGGAGATCCCAGGGCTCGAGGGAAGCTTTGCCTTTTCTCCCCGCACCGCCTTGGGCTATTTCGCCCAGGAGTTCTTTTGGGAGGACCCGGAGCTTACGCCTCTGAAAGCCCTTTCCGCTGCTTACCCGAATTTATCCCAAAAGGAGCTGCGGCAAAGACTGGCCCGCAGCGGCATTTCCAACAAGCATGCCCAGCAGCCCCTGGGAACGCTGAGCGGCGGCGAGCAGGGGAAGGTAAAGCTTTGCCTGCTTACGGGAAAGCCCTGCAATTTTCTGATTTTAGACGAGCCCACAAACCATCTGGATACAAACGCCAAGGAGGCGCTGGGCCGGGCCATCCAGGAATTCCCCGGTACGGTGCTGCTGGTTTCCCACGAAGAAGCCTTCTATCGGGACTGGGCAGACCGGGTGATCGAGATCGGGAACTAGATGCTGGATGCTGGATTCTAGATGCTGGATGGCGGCGGCGCAATGAGAAATTAGCAATGAGCAATGCAAGATAAAAGACGATAAATTATTGTTTGGTACGTAGTCAGTTGTAGGGGAGGGGCTTGCCCCTCCCGCAAGTTTTGCAGGAATTCCGGGACGGGAGGGGCAAGCCCCTCCCCTACGACTAGCTTTCAGTAAGCCGCTAAATTCCAATTTAGCGGGCTAGCTACCCGTCTCGCCTGTCGGCTCGGTCGGTTCGCATCAACGGTCTCAGCTGTCGCTTCGGTCGGGTCAGAACGGTCTCCACCGGAGACCTTCCCCCCCCACCGGGGCGTGCTCACCCCGCTGTCATCCTGAGGAACGGAGTGACGAAGGATCTCGCTCTTTCGTCCCTGAGTAAAAGGGCGAAAGGACGAAAGGACGAGATTCTTCGCCTTCGGCTCAGAATGACAGGGAGGGGGCTCAGAATGACAGGCAGGAAGGCTCGCCAAATTCCGATTTGTTACTTTCTTTTGGTCGGTCCCTCTCTTTTTCCCTTGCCGGATTCCTCCCCTGAGGGATATAATAAAGCGATAGATACCTATCCATAGAATTACTTTGCAGGGAGTATGCGATGGCTTTTTTCAAACGGATTTCTGAAAAGACGGCCCGGCGGCTTCACCGTTGGTTTCTTGCGACGGGCTTTCCACCGCCTGCTTTGTGTTAGGGCTGGAAAAGAGCCTGTCCCTGCTGCGGGAATTTGACGCGGAGGCAATTTTTGTGACGGACCGGCAGCAGGTGTATGTGACAAAAGGTCTTTGGGAGGATTTTTCCCTGGTCGCCGAAGGGTACACGCTGGAAAAGCTGGAGTAATTTTTGGAAAAATGGGGGGAAAGCAAGGAGGTCGAGAGGAATATGAGATTTCAAGTCATGAAAGAGGAAGATATCGCGAGGGTCATTCCGCTGTATTTGGAACAATACAACGAGTACGATAACGGCTGTTGGACAAAGGAAACCGCGTACCGGCGCATTCATCAGATATGGGCCATAGAGGATTCTTACTGCCTTCTGGCAGAAGAGGACAATGTACTGCTGGGCTTTCTCATGGGATATTTCAAGCAGTTTGACGATTTGAAGCTGTACCACCTGGAGGAGATCGTGATCGCCCACAGCCGGCAGGGAAAGGGTCTGGGAACGGAGATCATGCGGGAGCTGGAGTACCGGGTCAAGGAGCTGGGCGGGGCGATGATCACGCTGGATGCGGTAAAGGATGAAATGCACGAGCATTTTTACTGCAAGCTGGGCTATGGCAATGTGAAAAATTTTGTACCGAAAACAAAGATGCTGGAGTGAGCCGGAGCGCGGAGAGATGGAAATCTTGACGGAAGGTCTCTTTCCGGTGTATCATAAAACGATAGGAACGGCCGCCGGGAGGTACTTTCAGGCGGCGCGACCCGAACGGAAGAGATTTCAGGACAAGGAGCGATCAATATGAACAAGGTCATTCAGACAGAGCAGGCGCCCGCGGCCATCGGCCCCTATTCCCAGGCCATTCAGGCGGGGAATTTCCTCTATACCTCCGGCCAGCTGCCGGTAGACCCCGCCACCGGAGAGCTTGCGGGAAACGACATCACCTCTCAGGCGGAGCAGTCCATCAAAAATGTGGGAGCCATTTTGGCGGAAGCCGGATATCAGTTTACCGACGCCGTGAAAACCCTTTGCTTTCTCAGCGATATGGCAGATTTTGCGGCCTTTAACGCAGTGTACGAGAAATACTTTACCGGAAAGCCCGCCAGAAGCTGTGTGGCGGTCAAGCAGCTGCCGAAAAACGCGCTGTGCGAAATAGAAGTGGTCTGCTGTAAATAAGCCCGGCTTCAACCGAGCTGGAAAAAGAAAAGCCCCCAGACGCTGTGAAAGCGTTTGAGGGCTTTGCGTTTCCCTTGGAAGAGAGAGGAAATTCCGGCACTTTATCGTTGACACCCAGTAGGAAAGTGCGCTATAATGTTCAGGAAATACCGCAGAAGGACCAAAGCGGCGGCACGATCCACCCACCGCCGGAATTCCTTTTGCAGCAAAAAATATCCGGGTGTTGCGCAGCTGGTAGCGCGCCTGCTTTGGGAGCAGGAGGTCGCACGTTCGAGTCGTGTCACCCGGACCAAAAATGAATCTCTGAAAATGGCTCTAGTAAGCCGCTTTCAGAGATTTTTCTTTTTGCTTAAATTTGGATTTGGTCTTTATTTGGTCTTTACGGCATGAAAAAGGCGGGGATTTACTTCATTTTCCTCATGCCTTTTTCTTTGTCAAAATATCGTCCAGCACCTGGGCCGCTGCCGCTTCCGCGCTTCTGATCGTCTCTGCGTAGATATTCAGGGTGGTGCTGGTCTGGCTATGTCCTAGCCTTGCTGCCACGGTTCGCACGTCCACGCCGCCAGAGATCAGCAAGGTGGCGTTTGTATGCCGGAGGGAGTGCAGAGACACCGGGGGAAGCCCTGCCCGCTCTAAAATGGCTTTCAGGCGCTTTTCCGGCATGGTAGGGTTAAGCGGTGTGCCATTTAGGGCTGTAAAAATCCGTGGGTGGTCTATCCAGCCAGAATCCCATAGATCACCACGCTCTAGCCTGTCTGTGGCCTGTTTCAGCTTATAGCGTCTGAGCAGTTCTATCATAGACGGTGATATTTTTGTAGAACGGGCGGAGCTTACGGTTTTAGGGGTATCGGTATAGATCCCCTTGCTGCTGATATATTGAGAGGTACGGCGAATTGTGATAACTTCATGCTCAAAATCAATATCCGGCCACTCTAATCCCAGCAGTTCCCCGCGCCGATATCCAGCAACTAAAGCCAAAGTATAAAAGACCTGATCGGCAAGCGGTTCTTTTTCAAGCTGTTCCAGCAGCTTTCGGGCTTGTACATCGTCCAAGTATTTAATACTAGCAGCAGGCTTTTTAGGGGCCGCAATGGTGCAAGGGTTTCTGTCTATTAGCTCGTTTCTGACAGCGTAACCCATAATGGATGAGCAAAACCCGTAATAGTCCCATATTGTCCGGGGAGAAAGTGGTTTTCCTGTTCGCTCGCTTTTGCAGTTTCCAAGCATAGCAAAGAATTCCCTAAAATGCCGGGGTTTCAGCTTGTCAATTCTGATATGGCCGATAGCCGCATAAGTACGGACGGTTTTTCCTCTGTATTCGTGGATGGTTTTTGCTTTTAGATGAGCAGCGGCATACTCTCGGAACCATTTTTCCGCAAACTTTTCAAAGGTAATATGAGGATCTCCGCCGCCGCTTTTGCATTTCTCTTCAAAGAGCACTGCTTCCCGGTTCAGCTCTTTTTCAATCTGCTTTTCCGTCATGCCTGGTTTTGGCTTCCACGTGGTAGACCGGATTACCTGCTTTCCCTGGCTGTCATAGCCCAACGAGCAGCGTATGCGGTAGGTATCGCCTCTTTTTGTGATTGTTGCCATGCTTCCACGCTCCTTACAGCGAAAGCGGCGGTATTTGCCCGGAAATGGGTTAAATCGCCGTTTTTATGTATTTTCAATATCCCCAATACTCTTTGCGATAAAAACGCCGCTATGGGCCTCTGAGGGGGCTATTCTGCGTCTACCCCTAATATCTGAGCTGCTTCCTCTATGGTAACGGTCTGCCCTTTGTCCGGGTCTGCAAGGTATTCCTGATAGAGGGCTTCACAGAAAGCGGCGTCACTGTGCTCATAGAGATATTCCGGTGCTATATCGATCTTCCCGCCATTCCAGACGGGTACGCCATAATCCAGATACACGCCCCGGAAGACATCTGGATTTTTCAGCGGCGCATAGCAAGGCTTTTCCAGCAGCGGCTTACAGTCAAACACGCCGCTTTCCTCGTTGCTGAACCGAACCCATAGCTTGAAATCCTCCAGCGGGCGAACGCCCCACACCTTAAGAACTGGCTCCGGGTTCCCAGCATAGGCGATTCCGTTTTTCTCATACATAGCTTTTCCTCCGTTCTTATTGCAACGGGGCGATTTTTCCGAATGCTTCCCCACGTACTGCGCTGTTCCATGCCTGGTATAATTCTTCCTCATGGATCGTTGCCCATGCCTGGACAAGGCGAAGCTGCTTCATTGGCAGACTTCCCGCCAAAAGTTCGCCGTCTACACCTACAGAGGCTTCATACTCTCCATAGTACACATGAAAATGGGGCTTGTTGTGCTGACCGTTGTCGTTGAAGATCATCTTAATCACGATTCCATAGAACCTTGCAAGCTCCGGCATGAATATCCTTCCTTTCGCTTCTATTGCCCCTATTCGGGGCTTTTGTTGTTTTCGGGGGTAGTTTTATCTTTTGAGGGGAAAGCGGCTTCCTGGGCCTCTGAGGGGGATTTCTGATACTTTGGAATTTCTGTGAGTTCTGTTACTCGTTCTATTGCTTTGTTTTGTCCTTCTGTATTGAGTTTTTCAAAAGATTCCAGTAATTTTGCCGGGGGGGACTTATGAAAAGAATTATCCGGCATAGTGTCGTACAGCATACCTTCTCTATAGGATTTCACAAGTGAATCCCAATCGTCAACCTGAATTTGAATATTTCCTTCTTCAACTAGTGCAGCTAATTCATCTAAGATAGAACGGCGAGGATATTTTCCAGAATGGGGCAAGAGATTATAGAGTGACATACCAAGAGCCGCTGAAATATTTTGCAGTTGTTCCAAGCGAGGCTGACGCTTTCCGAGTTCGTATTGTTGTATGGTTCCAACTGCCGTTCCGGCCCTTTCAGCAAGTTCCTTTTGTGTTAGTCCCATCGCTTTTCGAGCAGCCTTAATATTATTCCCAATAGCGTTATCCATGTGGCACACCTCCCTTTACATTATACCGAAAGCAAAAAAATAATCAAGCGAATGTGTGAAAAAAAGATTGACATACTCATATGACTGTGATATAGTGTGTTTTAGACAATCAAATGAGTATGAAGAGAGGTGAGACAATGAGCGTAAGGATCGATAGAGTGAAGCTGATTGCAGAAATGGCAAGAAAGAATCTGACTGCGGAAAGGCTTGCAGAACGTGCTGGGCTTTCCCGAGGTACTGTTACCGGTACCCGGAGTGGAAAGAGTTGTTCCTCTGACACAGCGGACAAGCTGGCCGCTGGGTTGGGTGTGAAACTGGAAGACATTCTGGAAAGTGAGGTGTAAGTATGACCGAATTAGCATTAAGGGAATATCGCGGACAAGCGGTAGTAGACAGCCGGGATGTGGCAGAGCTGATAGGAAGGCCGCATAAGCAGCTTTTGCGCACAATCCAGACCATGATCGACCATCTCAGCAGTGAAAGCGAAAGCGGCAACCGGCACACTTTTGCGCCCGTTAAATTCTTTATCCCGGCTACATACAGGGACGAAAAGGGAGAAGAACGCCCCGGATATTATCTTACCCGGGAGGGCTGCGATATGATCGCCAACAAAATGACCGGCAGGAAAGGAACTCTTTTCACAGCTGCCTATGTTAGCCGCTTTCACGAAATGGAAAAAGAGCTTCAAAAGCGGCGGGAACTGCGGATAGAAGGAAAGCCTGTGCGCCGGAGCCTTACAGATATGATACGGGACAATCCAGATCATAACCGATGGGATTATAAGCTATATACCGATTTGGCCTATAAAGCGGCGTTTGGGAAGACGGCCGGGCAGATGAAGAAAGAACGGGCCGGGAAAGGCAGGACTATTGACCTTTTGACCGCAGAAGAGCTGAGAGAGTACCAGAAGCAGGAAGCGGCGGTATCGGCTCTGTACGGAATCGGCATGGACTACCGGACTATGAAAGCTGTTCTGGTGAAAGAGGTGTAACAATGGCAGATTGGAAACAAACAGCAACGATCACGAAGACGGCAGAACGGTGCAAGGCGGAGGGGATAGGGTTGAGCTACCACCAGCTTTGGAGTCTGTGCAAGCAAGGACGGCTGAAGAATATCCCTATGGGAAGATCAAAGCTGATCTACTGGCCGAACCTGATCGCCTTTTTAGAAAGCGGGGAGGAAAGCGGCGGTGTTCCTGCGGCCTATGGGACGATCACGCCGATACCTGAGAAGCTGCCGGGGAGGGAAGCCGGTTGACAGAAACGACATTCCAAGCATACTTACAGCAATGCAACCGGGAAAACGTGCTGTCGAAAGCGGTTTTTCAGAATGCCCTGGAGAACCCGGAAGAGCGGCTGCCGCTTTTGAAAGATCTGATCGTACAGCTGGGCTACAGCGTGATAGAGTATGATGTTGCCTTGTATAACGCCACGCAAAAGGAAGAAGAGCCGGATTTCTACTCCCTCTTCAAGCCTCTGGACGAATTCGAGGAAGAAGAAGCAAAATGGCTGATTCCCGGCTGGATACCGGAGGGACAGATCACTTTGCTGGCGGCAGACGGCGGCACGGGAAAGACCTCATTGTGGTGCCATATCGCGGCGGCTATCAGTGCCGGGAATGCTTGCATACTTGACCCGGAGGGATACCACCGGAACCCGCAACAGGTGCTATTCCTCACCACCGAGGACAGCATACGGAAGAAGCTGAGAAAGAAAATCAGAACGGCCGGCGCCAACCTGAAAAATATTCTGACCCCGGATTTTCTAAAGGACGAAAGCGGAAAGCTGCTGGAAATCAAATTCGGATCAAATATGCTGAAGGATATGGTACAGCACTTCAAGCCCGCTCTCTGTATCTTTGACCCGGCGCAGGGCTTTGTTCCGCCGGATATCAATATGGGAAGCCGGAACGCCATGCGGGATTGTATGGCCCCGCTGATCTCCCTGGGGGAAGAATGCAAAACCGCTTTCCTGATCGTCTGTCACACCAACAAGCGGAAAGGGGCAAGCGGCAGGGAACGCATTGCAGACAGCGCCGATCTCTGGGACATTGCCCGCTCGGTCATTATGATGGGATACACAGACGACCAGGGAATCAGGTATCTCTCCAATGAGAAAAACAACTATTCCCAGCTTTCGGAAACCCTGCTGCTGTCGATTGACGATGACGGTCAGCCACAAAAGGAAGGAACCACCTGGAAGCGGGACAGGGAATTCATGCAGGACTACGCTGCCGCAAAATCTTCCCCGAAAAAGGACGACTGTAAAGATGCAATCCTCACCGTGCTGGAAGAGAACGGCCTGAAAATGCCTTCAAAGGATCTGGAGGACAAGCTGAAAGCGGAAGGGTACAGCTCTATCACGATCAAGAGGGCAAAAGCCGAACTGAAAGATAGCAGTAAAATCAAATATGTAAATGAGGGCTTTGAAAAGGGAAAAAAGGTCTGGTTCGTGGAAAAAACAGAGTTTTCAGAGCCGAACGATGAGCCTTTATAAACCGCTTCCCGGTCAGAGATATGAAAATGATACAGAACGATAAAAAATATAGATTTTATCTATGTTCTTACGTTCTGTATCACATGATACAGAACACTAGAACGTGAGCGCGTATTGTATCATGTGAGCCAGAACGCAGAAGCCGCATAGATACTAAGTTTTTGCCGTACTGTATCATATTGTCTCTCTCTGACGGCGAACGATGACAACATGATCCACAACGAAAGGAAAGAAAAAGTGAAGTTGAAAACGATTTACGAGGTAGAGCCGGAGTTGGAAGAAGTGTACCGCGCCGCAGTAAGCCATAAGCACGAGGGTCATATATCACGGCTGCGGGCCTATGGAAGAGCGAAGCAGGAAGCGGAGAAGCTGCTGGGTTTATCTGCCCGTAACTATCAGCTGAGAAGCCGGGAGGCCTGGGATTGTTTCTTTGACCATGTGCTGAAAGAATTGAATCTTTGAAAGGAGCTTACAGAATGAACGAGAAAAAGAAAGCGCCGCTGACAGGTGGAGCTGCCAACAGCGCGAAGGTAATACATACCACGGAACAGGATAGCAGGAAAGCGGCGGAAATGCAAGGGTTTATTTTCACCGGGGAATATTTCGATGGATTTCCGCTGTATGAGTTTGCCCCGCCGCCGGAAGGAATTCCGAGCATTAACACGGCGGAGGGCTGGGAAGCAATGAGGCACCGTTTTTCTCGAAACAGGCTTATAAGAGAGTTGAAGCGGGAACCATCGGAACAGGAAATCCGAAAAGAAATGGATCGCAATGCTCAAGAAGCAAGAAAAGAGATTTTTGAAATTACAGGAGGAAAGCCCGAACCCGCACTCCCCTGTTTTGGGAGGCGTAAATGAGCAAATCTCAGCAGCGAAAAGGGCGGGGCGGTGAGCTGGAGCTTGTGGCAATCCTGAACCAGTACGGTATCCCGGCAAAGCCGGGGAAAGCGGTTTCCTATGGCTCCACGTCGGACGTGACCGGCTTTCCGGGCGTCCATGTGGAAGTGAAGCGGGTGGAGCGGCTGAACGTTCCCGCCGCTTTCGCCCAGGCAAAGAGAGACGCGGAGAAATTCAAAGACGGAATTCCCGTGCTGTTCCACCGGAGGAACCGGGAAGAATGGCTCTGCACTCTGAGCCTGGAGGATTTTCTGAAAGGGGTGGCGTTACATAGCAAAATATCAGGATTGGCAGTCAGCGGAAAAACTGGAGCTGCTGCGGGGCTGGGCAAGGGACGGGCTGAGTGATGAACAGATTGCCTACAATATGGGAATTTCCCGCTCCACGCTGAACGAATGGAAGAAAAAGTATTCGGACATTTCGGACATTATAAAAAAGGGCAAGGAAATCATAGACTACGAAGTGGAAAACGCCCTTCTTCAGCAGGCAATAAAGGGCAATGTGACAGCGTGCATTTTCTGGCTAAAGAACCGTATGCCAGATAAATATGGCGATAAGGCAAAGGGCGGTTCTGGAGATGTGACGATCATTGATGATGTTGACCCGTTGACTGCATCTATTCAGGAAGCCATAGAATCAGGCTTCGGTGAAAAGAAAAAATGAGAGCCGTCCGCAGCCCAGCCGCAAAAAGCGGGTTTAGGGGGCCACGAAAAGCTCTGTAATTACATTATACACAAATCCCCAAAAAACACAAGAGCCGCCCCCGATCAGCGGGAACAGCCCTCACCCTTATTCCCATGATACCAGAGGAAGGGGCGGCAAGTCAATGACCAATGAAGAACTATGGGCAGCGGGGAAACTGCTGGAGCTTTGGGAAGCAGTGGAGCGGCTGCTGTATCAAATGGCCCGGCGCTTTTATCTTCACCGCGGGAAAGAAGCCTGTGCCCGGCACGGCGTGACCCTGGAGGATCTTCAGCAGGAGTGCTATTTCGCTTTTCTGGACGCTGTAAGGGCCTATAAGCCGGAGAAAGGGTATAAATTCACCTCGTACCTTTCCCGCCACGCTGAGAACCGTTTTCGGGCCTGTATGGGGATCTTTACAAAGCTGGATGCCCTCAATTATGCGGACAGTATGCATACACCGGCAGCAGAGGACAGCGAAACGGAAAGCGGCGATCTGATCCCTGACCCGGAAGGGGAGGAGGTGCTGGCCGCGGTGGACGATGGAGCGGAGAACGAATACTTCCGGGAACACCTGGAAGCGGCTTTGGCCGGCCTCAGTCC
>JAETPP010000307.1 GCA_021771115.1 Bacillota bacterium
TATCACACAGTGTACGGTCCAGGGCGCCAGGAAGCAGAACACACAGCCGGTACAATCCAGCAGGTTCGCCCGGCGGTACCGGTTTACACCCGCTTTTTCCCCAATCTCGTTTACCAGGTCGCCCAGCGCCACGATTGCTACGGAAATGACCCCCGTCACCATACTGAGAATACCGGTTGAAAGCACAATGGTAGCCTCCGCGCTGCGCTCACTTTTCGCAAAGCGTGACAAAAGCGCCCCAACATCCTCAAAAAGCCCGCCGCATTCCAGTACGCCAAGCAGGGCGAATACCGCGATCAGCATTGCCACCGTGCCCGCCGTCCCCGTAATGGCTTCTATGATAACCCCGGAAACGGAAAACCCGCCCGGAAATGCCACAAGGCTGTCTACCGTATAAATACCGAAAAGCAGCCCCACAGCGATTCCCGCCAGAATCCCCCAGGACAGGGCTGTAATCAGATGCTTTCTCATCAGGCACAATGCGATAATGACCACAGGCACCACCAGCATAACCAGGCTGGCAGGATTCGCGGTACCGCCCGCCGCCTCGATGGCCGCACTTCCGTCCGTGGTTTTGGAAAACAGCAGGAACAGAACCAGCGCCCCCGCCGCTGCCGGCAGGCTGTAGCGCATCCGGGTCTTCACCACGGTTCCCAGATCCGCATGCTGTGTCGCGGATGAAGCGATTGTGGTATCCGAAATTGGTCCCAGATTGTCACCGAACGCCGCACCTGACACGATGGCACCGATCATAAATTCCGGCGCTGCCCCGGCCATCACGCCCACGGGAAACAAAATCGGAATCACCACGAAATAAGTTCCCACTGAAGTTCCCGTGGCAAATGCCAGCAGGCAGGTAATGAGAAACGTGGCCGCCACAAACAGCGTCCCTGTAAAGCCTGCCGCCACCACATACACCGCAATCGTCTGTACAGCCCCACTGGCCGAAATCAGTTTGCCGGAAATGGCCGCCAGTATTACCGCCATTACAATCACGCCAAACATGGGCTTGCTCAATCCATAGACAAGCGCCTCCCCGTATGCCTTTTCATCCTTTGCAAAAAGGACCCCTGTCACCAGCGCCGCAAAAAAGGCAAGCACATATCCGTTCACATTAGACTGACTGAATGCCGCCCATAAAATCATCGCTGCCGCAACAACCAGCGGCGCCAGTTTTCCGGCTTTCCCGAAACGAAATTCTATTCTTTTTGCTTTCTGTTCCATCCTTACGCTCCTTTGTACACGTCACTACCCTACGTCCTTTGCGCCACATTCAACTATAGGAAGCTGCATTTGCTTCCCATAGTATGTCTTATCGGAAGCACTCTCTTCGCTTCCGATAAAAGGCGCGTCTCTTTGCGCCGCATTCAACTATGGGAAGCTGCATTTGCTTCCCAT
>JAETPP010000062.1 GCA_021771115.1 Bacillota bacterium
CATTCACGTCAAGGAAAACAGCCGGGTCGCGGGCCCCGGCGGCCTGCCGGAATCCCGTCACGCGGAGGGCGGCCCAAAGGAATCTCCCTTTGCCCACGTAAAGGAGCTGCCTCTGGAAGAGCGCCAGAAGATTTTGCAGGGCTTTGAGGAGCGGGCGAAGCAGGACGGCGGGCGCTTTGCGGTACAGTGCAAAATGGGCGCGCCGGAATCCAACATCGACTGGAAAGAGATCAAGAAGGCCCTGGACGAGCAGGATTTTGACGCCTTCTGGGTAGTAGAGCGGGAAGGCTTCTACGACGAGCACGACCAGTGCCTGAAGGACGACTGCGCCTGGCTGAAGGCAAACATTCAGTAAGCTCGATCCGCCCGAAAGAAAGAGCGCTGCGGCCCGCGGCGCTCTTTTGTCCCCTTTAGTCCCTTTATCAACTTACAACAGGAGAGCTGTGCCATGGAAGAGAAAAACACAAATACCATCAGCCCGGAAACTGCAAAGGGCTGGATCGAGCAGGGAGAAACCGCCCTGGGGATCGAGCTGGGCTCCACTCGAATTAAAGCGGTGCTCATCGGGGCGGATCATTCCCCCATCGCCTCCGGGGCCTTCGACTGGGAAAACCGCCTGGAAAACGGGGTGTGGACCTACCACCTGGACGATGTGTGGAAGGGTATCCGGGGGGCGTACCGGGCCCTGGCCGAAGAGGTAAAGGCCCGGTACGGCACGGTGCTGAAGCGCCCCGGAGCCATGGGCGTTTCCGGCATGATGCACGGGTATCTTCCCTTCGATGCCGAAGGAAACCAGCTGGCGGAATTCCGCACCTGGCGAAACACCATAACGGAACAGGAAGCGGCGGAACTGACCTCCCTGTTCCAGTTCAATATTCCCCAGCGTTGGAGCATTGCTCACCTTTGGCGGGCGGTAAAGAACAAAGAGCCCCATGTGGAGAAGCTCCACTACCTCACTACTCTGGCTGGCTTCGTACACTGGAAGCTTACCGGGGAAAAGGTGCTGGGCGTGGGCGAGGCCTCCGGCATGTTCCCCATCGACAGCGATACGAAAGCCTTTCACGCCGGAATGGTCGCACAGTTTGACAGCTTGCTTTCCGAGCAGGGCATTTCCTGGCGGCTGTCAGAAGTGCTCCCCAAAGTGCTTTCCGCCGGAGAGCCCGCAGGCACGCTGACGCCGGAAGGGGCAAAGCTTCTGGACCCCACAGGGGAGCTGGAGGCAGGCGTCCCCCTGTGTCCCCCGGAGGGAGACGCGGGCACAGGTATGGCTGCCACCAACAGCGTATCCGTCCGCACGGGAAATGTTTCCGCAGGGACCTCCATCTTCGCCATGGTGGTGCTGGAAAAAGCCCTTTCTAAAGTTTACCCGGAAATCGACATGGTCACCACCCCCTCCGGCCTGCCGGTGGCCATGGTACACTGCAACACCTGCACTTCTGACCTGGACGCCTGGGTCAGGCTGTTCGGGCAGCTGCTGGAGGCGGCGGGAACAACGCTTTCCAAGAGCCGGCTTTATGAACTGCTGTATCATCAGGCCCTGGAGGGAGAGCCGGACTGCGGCGGCGTGCTGAGCTATAACTGCTATTCCGGCGAGCCGGTGGCGGGTCTGGAGGATGGCTGCCCCCTGGTCACGCGAAATCCCGACAGCGCCCTGACTCTTCCCAATTTTATGCGGGCCCAGCTCTATGCCGCCATGGCCACCCTACAAATGGGGATGGAGCTCCTGTTCCGGGAGGAGCAGGTCGCACTGGAAAAGCTGTACGGGCACGGCGGGCTGTTCAAAACCAAGGGCGTAGGGCAAAGACTTCTGGCCGGGGCGCTGAACGTGCCTGTGGCGGTGCTGGAAACCGCCGGAGAGGGCGGCCCCTGGGGCATGGCACTGCTTGCCATGTACCGGAAAAACCGGCAGCCCGGTGAAACGCTGGAGCGCTATTTGGAGCAAAAGGTATTTCAAAGCGCCGCCGGAAGCTGCGAGCCGCCCCGGGCGGAGGATACCGCCGGTTTTGCAAGCTATATGAAGCGTTACCGCGCCGGCCTGATCGCGGAACGGGAGGCGGCAAAAGCGCTGAAATAGCCCCTGCTTCAGAAACTGGAATACCACCGCGAGTTCCTGTTGGTACAGGTTCTAAAATCTCCCTGCTGATACATAGCATAGTCTGAGAGACTTTGAAACCCAGGTGATATGGCTATGTTCCTGACAGTGAGACTTCGCAAAAAGCTTCTGTTGACCGCGCTGGCATTTTGTTGTATCCTATTGGCACTGGCCGCCGCCCTGTTTCTGCTTCCGGGCTCCTTTTTCTCCGCCACCGCCGAGCCGGAGCAAAAGGACTACATCAAATGGGTGGATTTCACCGTGCCGGAGGGCCCTTTGCAGGCCGCTTTGGAAGCGGATCTTTCTACCTACGGCGACCCGGAATGTCCCCATGTCAGCTGGGTCGAGCTGCTGGCTTACCTGGGCGCCAAATACGGCGGAGACTTTTCCCGGTACAAAAAGAAAGATCTTACCGCTCTGCTGGAGCAGGCAAAGGAGGGCGCTTCCATTTCCTCCCTGGCCTCCGATATGAAGTATTACAGCTATTACCGGGAGGCTTACGGCGCGGTGCTGGACGGCCTTGTGGGCGAATACGAGGAGGAAACGGAAACCGGCTGGGAAAAGCGGTACGGCCTTCGGGGGTACTCCCCCATTGCCAAAGCCTTCCCCTACAGCGATTATGATGATTTCGGCGCGGGCCGCAGCTATGGCTACAAGCGGAAGCACCTGGGCCACGATATGATGGCGGCGGTAGGCACGCCGGTAATCGCCGTGGAATCCGGCGTGGTGGAAGCCATGGGCTGGAACCAATATGGCGGCTGGCGGCTGGGCATCCGCAGCTTTGACGGAAAACGCTACCACTACTATGCCCATCTGAGACAAAACCGGCCTTACGCCGAGGGTCTGGCGGTGGGCCAGACCGTGATGGCGGGAGACGTGATCGGCTACGTGGGCCGCACCGGCTACAGCGCCACGGAAAATACCAATAATATCAATGTGAGCCATCTGCATTACGGCTTACAGCTGATTTTTGACGAATCCCAAAAAGAGGGAAATAACGAGATCTGGGTAGACGTATACGCCCTGTGCAACCTGCTGCGAAGCCACCAGAGCGAGGTGCAGCGGAACGACGCTACCAAGGAATGGAGCCGGGTGCGGGCTCTCAGGGAAGAGATCCCGGAGGATTGCTTTGTCCCGCCGCCCCAATCGGAGGAGGAGCCTTCCTGAAAATTTTGAAAAGGCTGGTTACGTTTTTCATGCAGGGATTCTCTTTCTTTTACGGGAATGTCAAACAGCACGGAAGGAGAAATGTTTCATGAATAAAGCAGAGCGGGAGCGCTCCCGGATCCAAAGAGAGCAAATTCGAAAACGCAACCTGCGGATCGTCAAGTTTTTGGGGGCCGGCGTGCTGGTGATCGTTGCGGTCTCTCTTTTTGCCTCCGCTCTTTCGGGCTTTGCCTCTTCCCCGGAGGAAGAAAACACTTCTTCCGGGCAGCTGAATATCTCCGTGGGTTCCTCTTCCGTGTCTGTATCGTCCAGCCCCACCCCTTCGCCAACTCCGGCAGACCCCCGGCTGTCCGATCCCCTTCTGGTGCTGGTAAACAGTGAAAATCCCCTGCCGGAGGGCTGGCACGTTACCCCGAAAACCATTGCGGGAGAAGAGCAGGTGGACGAAAGCGTTTATGACGATCTCAGCGCCCTGCTGGCCGCCGCAAGTGAAGATAATGTCACCCTCTGGATCGCCTCCAGCTACCGCAGCGTAGAGCTGCAGCAGGAAATTCTGGACCGGGCCGTAAACGAGCGGGTCTCTCAGGAGGGCATGACAGAGGAAGCCGCCCTGGAGGACGCCCTGCGCACCATCAACCGCCCCGGCTACAGCGAACACCATACCGGCCTGGCGGTGGATTTCAACGACGTCAGCGATGATTTCGAGGAAACGGAGGCCTACCAGTGGCTTGAGGAGCACGCCGCGGAATACGGCTTTGTACAGCGCTATAAAAAAAGCAAGGTGGCCATTACGGGTATCGACAACGAAAGCTGGCATTACCGCTATGTGGGAAAGGAATATGCCCAGGAAATGGAACGCCTGGGCCTCTGCCTGGAGGAATATCGGGACTATCTCAAAAACGGTTCAAAAAGCGCCTGAAAAGGCGCTTTTTTGCGGCGAGGCGGCGAGGCGCCGCAGCCACTCGGCAGCTGCGCTGCGGCACTCGTGAAGGCAACGGCAGGTGTTTTTTCCTGCGCGGCCCGACCGAAAGAAAGCGTTAAATTGGAATTTATCTCACTAACGAATAGCACAAAACCCTTGCCTCCCCTGAAAGGGGTGAGCACGCCCCGGTGGGGCGTTGACGCGAACCGACCGAGCCGACAGGCGAGACGGGGGACCATGCTTTGCATGGTGGAAGGGTTCCAACTCGCTTGAAAACCGCATAAAGCTTGTGGCTTTCCCAGTTGCCAAGCGGAACCCCTCAGTCAGCCTTCGGCTGACAGCTCCCCTTTCAGGGGAGCCAAGGGTGAGCACTAAACAAGAATTTTCCAGTTATCCTCGGTCGGGTCGGAAAGTTTCCTCCTGTATCAAGAAGCTTCACGAGTGCCTATGGCGGCTCGCCGCTAAACAATAATTTAGCGGGCTACCCTCCTGTCATCCTAAGCCTCCCTGCCTGTCATCCTGAGCGAAGCGAAGGATCTCGTCCTTTTGCCCTTTTCCTCAGGGATTACGGACGAGATCCTTCGTCAAGAAGGCGCGAAGCGCCTTTTTCCCTCAGGGTGACAGGTGGAAGGCACGCCCTTCTCTAACAACTAACAACTAACGACTAACAACTAAAAAGCAAAGCCGCCGCTGTCCGGCATCCAGCATCTAGTATCTAGCATCTAGCATCTAGCATCGAAATGCCCTTCCCTCCCCAGCGCTTTACTTTTTTTCCAGCTTATGCTATGATAGCCGCAAAGAACCTTGTCCCCGCGCAGGGAAAAAGCTTCCCTGCGGCATTTCTTTTTGAAACGAGGCGGATCGTTTTGCGTACTATCAAAAAGCTGAAGCGAACCATTGTATTTATTTTGAAGCTGGCTCTGTTTGTGTCCCTGTTCGGTATTTTCTTCGGTATTTTCGGGATCAATAATCCCTGGCTCTTCAATTTGAACCGTACCACCGGCGTCACCATGCTCACCTTCGCGGTTTTGGGCATTGCGCTGATGTCCGTGTACGGCGGCTATGCCATCGGCACCCAGAAGAGCAAGCCCATTGTGTATTCCATGTCCCTGGCGGCCATCATTACGGACCTGGTTACGCATTTGCAGCTTTCCATCATGAATACCAGTGAGAAAAACAATCCCTATTTTGTGTATGAAACGCCCCATCTGCTGCTGCTGGTCATTGTGTTGCAGGTGCTGGTGATCATCTTTTTTGCCTATTTCGGCAATTTTGTGTACTTCTCCCTGGAACCGCCGGAGAAGTGCTGTGTGATCTCCTCCTCCCGACAGAGCTTGGGGCACATCATCCCCAAAATCAACAAATTCAAAAAGCAGTACGAGGTGGATGAGATCATCCGCTATGACGCGCCGGACGTGCTGGATGTGATCGCCAGAAACGACACGGTGTTTCTTTACGATGTGCCGGTGCGGGAACGCATTGTGCTCACGGAATACTGCTATCAGAAGCAGAAAAACATCTACTACAATTTTGAAATGACCGATGTGGTTTCCCAAGGTGCGAAATATATGACCCTCGATGACAAATCCCTGGTGATGCACGTGGCCAAGGATCTGACCATGGAGCAGCGCATTGTGAAAAGGCTGATGGATATCGGCATTTCCCTCATCGCGCTGATCCTCACCAGCCCCATTATGTTGGGCTGCGCTTTGGCCATCAAGCTGGAGGATGGCGGCAAGGTGTTCTATAAGCAAAAGCGGCTCACGAAATACGGCAGGGTTTTCGAGGTGTACAAGTTCCGCACCATGAAGGAGGAAAATTCCATCCACAAGTCTGTGACGGCGGACGACGACCGCATCACCAAGGTGGGAAAGATCCTTCGGAAATACAGGATCGACGAGCTGCCCCAGATGCTCAATATCCTGAAGGGGGATATGACTGTGGTGGGCCCCCGCCCGGAAATGCTGGAAAACGTGGAAAAGTACACGGACGAGCTGCCGGAATTTGCCTATCGCCTGCGGATGAAGGCGGGGCTTACCGGCCTTGCCCAAATTTCCGGCAAGTACAACACCTCCCCCAAGGACAAGCTTGTCATGGATCTGATGTATATTGAAAACTACAGCATCTGGCAGGACCTGAAGCTGATTTTCCAGACCGTCACCGTGTTCTTCAAGGCTTCGGAAAGCACAGAGGCCTTCGGCACGGAGGAGCTGTACGATTTCGACGAGGACAGGGAGCAGAACAGGCGCTCCAAAAAAGAAAAGGAACCGCTTAAGGCTGGGCAGGAAAAGGCCGGACAGAAAACGGAGCCTGAGGAAAAAGGAGACTGACGCTATGGCGATCCTGGACTATTTGAAGCGCGTCTTTTCCGGCACGGCGGAGGAATTCGCCAAAGAGGCCGGGCAGGCCATGGCTTCCGGGGAAAAGCTGTTTATCATCACCGCGAACCCGGAGATCCTGATGCACGCCGAGAAAAAGGAAGAGATCAGAAGGCTGCTGTTTCTGGAGCACACCGCCATCACGCCGGACGGCATCAGCGTGGTAAAGGCCATGCGCATGTGCGGCCTGCCCGCGAAGGAGCGGATCACCGGGGTGGATCTGGCGGAAAAGCTGCTGAAAGAGGCCGGAGAGAACGGGCTTTCCGTGTACCTTTTGGGCGCCAGGGAAGAAGTGGTTTCCGCTCTGGCGGAGAAGCTGAAAAAAGAATATCCCGCAGCCACAATAAACTACCACAACGGCTACGAGGGCGACAAGGACCAGATCTTTGAGGAAATTGCCTGCGCCGCCCCCGACCTGGTGCTGGTGGCCCTGGGCGTGCCCGCCCAGGAGCTGCTCATTGCCCGGCATTTGGAGAAATTTCAAAAGGGCGTATTCATCGGTGTGGGCGGCTCCTTCGATGTGCTCAGCGGAAAAAAGCAGCGGGCCCCCGCCCTGTTTGTAAAAACCAATACGGAATGGCTGTACCGCATTCTGCGGGAGCCCTCCCGGCTGAAAAGATTCTATCAGAACAATATCAAATTTCTGAGCGTGGTACGAAAAGCGGCAAAACAGAACAACCGCTGAAAACAGTTTCTCCAGCCGCCAAAGGCGGCTTTTTTGCGGGAGAGAAATTGTAAGAGATCTGTAAGCAGTTTGTAGACAAGAATTTGAAACTTTTACAATATCCTTAGGAAAGGTTTTGATCCTATGAAAAAAGTGAAGGTCCTGTCCGTGTTCGGCACCAGGCCGGAAACCATCAAGATGGCTCCGCTGGTCAAGGAGCTGAGCGCCCGTGAGGAGTTTGAAAGCGTGGTCTGCGTCACCGCCCAGCACAGGCAGATGCTGGATCAGGTGCTCTCCGCCTTTTCCATCTGCCCGGAATATGACCTGGACATCATGAAACAGGGACAAACCCTTTCCGATATCACCGCCCGAGTGCTGCAGGGGCTGGAAGGGGTCATCGCGGAAACAAAGCCCGACATTGTGCTGGTTCACGGAGATACCACCACCACCTTTGCAGGAGCCTTGGCGGCCTATTACGCCAGAACGGCCATCGGCCATGTGGAGGCGGGGCTTCGCACCCACGACAAATATTCCCCCTACCCGGAGGAAATGAACCGGCAGTTTGTGGGCTGTATGGCAGATCTGCACTTTGCCCCCACAGAGCTGAGCCGCCAGAATCTTCTCAGCGAGGGAAAGCGCCCGGAAACCATTGTGGTAACGGGCAATACCGCCATCGACGCCCTTTCCACCACCGTGCGGGAGGACTATTCCGACGAGCTTTTGGATTGGGCGAAGGGCTCCCGGCTGTTGGTGCTTACCGCCCACCGCCGGGAAAACCTGGGAGAGCCCATGCACCGCATGTTCCGGGCCATCCGCCGGATCATCGAGGAATTCCCCGATGTGAAAATGGTCTATCCCGTACACCTGAACCCCCTGGTGCAAAAGGCCGCCGACGAAGAGCTGGGCGGCTGCGACAGGGTACGGCTGGTTTCCCCCCTGGAGGTGGTGGAATTCCATAACCTCTTAGCCCGTTCCTATCTGATTTTGACAGACAGCGGCGGCATTCAGGAGGAGGCCCCTTCCCTAGGGAAGCCCGTGATCGTTCTGCGGGACACCACCGAGCGGCCGGAGGGCATCAAGGCCGGCACCCTGAAGCTGGCGGGAACAGAAGAAGAAACCATCTATTCCCTGATCCGGGAGCTGCTCACAGACCGGCGGGAATACGACCGTATGAGCCATGCCAGCAACCCCTATGGGGACGGCAAGGCCAGCCGCCGCATTGCGGACGCCATTTTGAACTGGGCGCAGAACCGTTAAAACGGCGGAAAACCAGAAAAGCGAGGGTTTGAAAAGCAATGAATCGACTGGATAAGGAACCGGAGGAAAAAGAACTGGAGGACGCCTCAGAGGGGCAGCCGGAAGCGGAAGCTTCCCGGCAATGCCCTGTGGGGATCGCGTTTTCCAGAGAAAGAAAACACTGGCTGCTGGCAGGCTTCCTTTTGCTGCTTTCCGGCATTTTGCTGGCGTTTGCCGCCCCCACCGTTTGGGAAACCACCGAGGAGGGCGCCACCCAGGTCCATCATGTTTTTTTGATCGGCTATGTGGGGATCACCCTTCTGGGCGTTCTCCTCTGTCTGCTGCAATTCCGGCTGCCGGAGCTTTTTCGCCGCATTTCCGGCTGGGTGCTGACTCTGCTCGTCCCCTGGGCAATTTTTTACGCGGTAGATCTGATCAATGACACCAAGGTGCTGTATTTTTCCCAAAGGCGGCTTTTCGCCAATTATCTCTGCTATCTGCTGGTGTTTGCCCTGGTGTATGCGTTGTGCCGCCGGGCCTCCCTCACCACCCTGATCGCCGGCGGAGCCTGCCTCTTCTTCGGCATTGCCAACTATTTTGTCATAGAGTTTCGGGGAAAGCCCATTCTGCCCTGGGATATTCAGGCCATCGGCACCGCCTTTGAGGTATCCGGCGGCTATCGCTATGAGATCACCAGAATGATGGCCTTTGCCGTGATGCTGCTCCTCGCCCTGACCCTGCTGTGTGCCCGGCTGGAAACCCGCCGGAAAACAAAAAGCTGGAAGCTTCAGGCATCGGAGCGGGGCGCTGCCCTGGTGCTGTTTGTGGTGCTGGCGATCCAGATCTTTCCCTGTGACCTTTTGACCGATATGGGAATTTCCGTGTGGGCGTGGAACCAGAAGGTCAGCTCCGAGCAGACCGGCGTGCTCACCGGGTTTTTCGCCAACATTCAGTTTCTCATGGTCAATAAACCCCAAAACTATTCTGCGGAAAAGGTGCGGGAGCTGGGAGAAAAGATCGATTCCTGGGAGGATCCCACCCCCTTGGGAAAGCCGGAAAAGGACCCCACCGTCATCGTGGTGATGAGCGAATCCCTGACCGACCTGCAAAACGTGGGCACCCTGAAGCTGGATGAAGACTGCCAGCCCTTTTTGCACAGCATGCAGGGGAAGGAAAATGTGATCTGGGGCACGGCCTATTCCTCCGTATACGGCGGCGATACCTGCAACAGCGAATATGAGTTTTTGACCGGGAATACCCTGGGCTTTTTGCCCACCGGCAGCAAGCCCTATCAGCAGTATGTGGATCACGAGCAGACTGCCCTGCCCTCCATCATGAAAAGCCAGGGCTACACCTGTACGGCCCTTCACCCCGGCTATGCTTCCGCCTGGCACCGGGATACAGCCTATCCCTACCTGGGCTTTGACACCTTCCTTTCGGCGGATGAGTACACCTTCCGGGAGCGGGAGCACGGGCTTATCAGCGATGAATCTCACTATAAGCAGATCATTCAGGAATACGAACGCAGCGAGCCTGGGGAGAAACAGTTTCTTTTCACCATCTCCATTCAAAACCACGGCGGCTATGAAAAAGAGGATTACCCCAATACCGTGCGCATTTTGCAGGTGGGAGACGAGGTGCAGAACTTAAACGCCGAGTCGAAATATCCCCAGGCGGAGCAGTATTTGAGCATGCTGAAGGAAACCGACCGGGCCACGGAGGAATTCTTCCGCTATTTTGAGCAGCAGGAGGAGCCTGTGGTGATCCTGCTGTTCGGCGACCACTGGCCCAACCTGGAAACGAACTTTGCCCGAAATCTGCTGGATGTGGACACGGAAGAGCTGGAGTTTGAAGATTTGATGCGGGAGCACGAGGTACCCTTCCTGATTTGGGCCAACTACCCGCTGGAGGGAGAGTACATCGGAAAAACCAGCCTGAACTACCTTTCCGGCCTGCTTTTGCGGGCAGCCGGGCTTCAGGGCACCTCTTACACCAATTTTCTGGAAAACATCCGGCAGGAGCTTCCCGTGATCAGCGCCCTCGGCACCATGGACAAGGAATTTACCCTGTATCGAAACGGCAACGGCGTTCTGGCGGAGACCCCGCCGGAGGAATACGCCGCCTGGCTCAATGAATACGCTGTTTTGCAGTACAACAACGCCTTTGGCGGCGGAGAAAAGCAGCGAGAGCTCTTTACCAGATAAAAAGCGGGACGGAGAGGGGAAAATATTCTATGGCAAAAGTAGCGGTGCGGAGAATCAACGAATGGGACGGCCCGTCCATGCTGAAGATCTATGCGCCCTATACCGGCACATTTCACGCCCCGGAGCCGGCGCCGCCGGAATTGCAGGACTATATCGCCCGGATCGATACCTACACCTACGGCCTGGGCTGGCTTTTGTGCGAAATCGATTCCACCCCCGCGGGCTTCTGCCACCTCACAGAGGACAGAAACGACCCGAAAAACCTGTTCTCCGTGGAATTTCAGCTCTATGTCAAGCCGGAATTTCAACGAAGAGGCGTGGGGACCGCCCTTTGGACCCTGATGCGGGATATGATGGAGCTGGGCAGCCGCCGGCAGGTGCTTGCCCGGGTAGACAGCCGCAACGAAGAGGCATTGGCCTTCTTTCATGCAATGGGCTTTTCCCCGGCGGAAGAAACCGCAGAGGGAACCCGGCTTCTGCGGTACGCCCTTACCCCCCTGGACCCCGGCGCGGAGCGGCCCATAAAGCCCTATCTTTTAGAGAATGTGGATTACGAAGCCGCCAGAGAACGGGCGGCAAAGCTGGTGAAAGAGCCGCCGTTTAAGAAGACATGAGGAAAATGCGCACCGACTGGTATTCCGCTGCAGAGCCTTGCCGCGGGCGGTACTCTATTGCGGAAGCATAAGAAAAACAGCACCTGCTGAAAAGCTAGCGCTTCTCAACAGATGCTGTGTTTTTACGACATGCCCTGGGCGGGCATGTTTTTTTGTGCGAATTACTTATTTTCCTGGTCGCCCACATTCATGGGGTACTTTCTCATGTAGGAGAACAGCTCATCCACGGTGGTGAAGGCAAGGCCCGTCACGGTATCGGCGGCGCCGTAATAGATGGTGATACGCCCGGTGGCGGGATCGGTCAGGGTGGCGCAGGGGAAGGTGACGTTGGGCACGTCTCCGGTGAGCTCATACTGCTCCTCCGGCCCGAACACATAGAAATTGCAGCGCTCCTTCACGATCCAGGGGCGGTCGATATCCAGAAGGGCCACGCCGAAGCGGTACACAAAGCCGTTGCAGGAATTGAGCACGCCGTGGTAGATCATCAGCCAGCCCTCGTCCGTTTCAATGGGGGTAGGGCCGGGGCCCACTTTCTTGGACTGCCAGCCGTTGGCGGTGCCGAACAGCCAGCGGTGCTTGCCCCAGTAGCAGAGATCGGGGCTTTCGCTGTAGAAGATATCGCCGAAGGGAGTGTGGCCGGTATCGCTGGGGCGGCTGACCATGGCGAAATTGCCGTTTATCTTCCGGGGGAACAGCACGCCGTTGCGGTTATAGGGCAAGAACGCGTTTTCCAGCTGGTGGAAGGTTTTGAAATCCTCCGTCCAGCCAATGCCGATGGTGGGGCCGTGATAGCCGTTGCACCAGGTGATGTAGTATTTTCCATCAATCAGGCACACCCGGGGGTCATAGCGGTACTCCTTGCGGATGACCTCCTTCTCGCCCTCAAAAACAATGGGATCGTGATTGATCTCCCAATGGATGCCGTCCTTGGAGAAGCCGGCAAAAATATCCATCTCCACGCCCCGATTATCGCAGCGGAACACGCCTGCGTAGGCGTCGCCGAATACCACCACGGCGGAGTTGAAAATGCTGTTGGAGGTGGGGATCGCGTCTCTCTGAATGATGGGGTTTTCCGTGTAGCGCCACACGGGCTTATCGTACCCTGCGGGCTTGTCCTGCCAGGGCATGTTGGGTAAGGCCGGTCTGCCGATAATTTTTGCCATAAGTAGAACTCCTCTCTGATTTTACATCCGCCGTCTGGCTATGTTCAGTATAGCACCCTTTCCCTGGAAAAGAAAGGGAAAAATGTACGGTATTTCCATTTTTGGCATAGATTTCTTCCGCCGGTAAAAATTTTTTCTTGACAAAATTCTTTCCTTGTGATAAACATAAAAGACAAGACAGCGGAAAGGTCTTTTCCGCCGAAATAGAAAAAAAGCCGGGAAGAGGAGGAGTACGCGCTCCCCTGAAGCAGAGAGAGAAGGCGGCTGGTGCAAGCCTTCGTGAAGGGAACGCGGAAGTAGCCTCGGAGCTGCGGCCCCAAAGGGGATGACCCCCCTGAGTAGGCGCCGCCGGAGCATTTTTCCGCCGTTACAGGGAAAACCGTATCGGGCTTTTTGCCCCGCACGGAAACGAGCGCAGGAGGTTCCCCCTCCTGAACTTAGGTGGTACCGCGGAATCCATTCGCCCTAAGCAGTTTTTACTGCTTAGGGCGTTTTTTATTTTCAAGAAAAGGAGCGTCATTATGGAAAAGCATTACGATTTTCACAGGCAGGAGCCTGCCATGCAGGCCTTCTGGGAAGAGGAACAGATCTACCGGTTCGACCCCGGCGCAGAGGGAAAACTCTATTCCATCGACACGCCGCCCCCCACTGTCAGCGGCAGCCTGCACATCGGCCATCTCTTCTCCTATACCCAGGCGGAGGTGATCGCCCGGTTCCACCGGATGCAGGGGGAAAACGTGTACTATCCCTTCGGCTTTGACGATAACGGCCTGCCTACCGAGCGGCTGGTAGAGCGGGAGGAGGGCGTTCGGGCCAGGGACCTGCCCCGCCGGGAATTTATTGCAAAATGCCGGGAAACCTCCGCCCGTTATGAAGCAAAATTCCGGGAGTTGTTTTCCGCCATGGGCTTTTCCGTGGACTGGGGCCTGCAATATGAAACGGCCTCCCGGGAAACGAGAAGACTTTCCCAGGCCCTGTTTCTGGAGCTGGCCAAAGCAGGAAAGGCGGTCTGCCGGGAAGCGCCGGTGCTGTGGTGCACGGAATGCCGCACCTCCATTGCCCAGGCGGAGCTGGAAACAAAGGAAGCAGATTCCGTCTTCTATATCCTGCCCTTTTCCTGTGAGGGAGAGCTCCTTCCCGTTGCCACCACCCGTCCGGAGCTGCTTTACGGCTGCGTGTGCCTCTTTCTCCACCCGGAAAACGAGGCCTGCCGCAAGTACATCGGCAAAACGGCAAGGGTACCGCTGTACGGCTTTGAGATCCCCATTCTGCCGGACGAAAAGGCAGACCCGGAAAAGGGCACCGGCATTGTGATGTGTGCCACCTTCGGAGACAGCACCGACGCCCAGTGGGTGGAGGAGCATCAGCTTCCCGTGCGAAGGGTGCTGCTGCCGGAGGGGATCTTCGCGCCGGACGTCCCCTATCTTGCCGGGCTTTCTGTGAAGGAGGGGCGAAAGGAGATCATCCGCCGCCTGGAGGAAGCCGGGCTGCTGCTTAGTCAGGAGCCTGTCACCCACACGGTGGCGGTTCACGAGCGGTGCGGCACGGAGGTGGAGATCCTGCCCTCCCGCCAATGGTATATCCGCGTGCTGCCGGAAAAAGAGGCCCTGCGCAAAGCCGCGGAGGAGATCCGCTGGCACCCCGCCCAAATGAAGGAGCGGTATCTGGACTGGGTGGAAAACCTGAAATGGGACTGGTGCATTTCCCGCCAGCGCTACTACGGCGTTCCCTTCCCGGTTTGGTACTGCAAGGCCTGCGGAAAACCGGTGTTCGCGGAGGAAGCTTCCCTGCCCATCGATCCAACGGAAACTCCCTATAGGGGGAAATGCGCCTGCGGCTGCACGGAATTTGTGCCGGAAACCGCCGTGCTGGATACCTGGGCCACCTCCTCCATCACTCCCCTGCTCCACAAAAACCGGGGGCTTTCGGAATACCCCATGACCATGCGCACCCACGCCCATGAGATCATCCGCACCTGGACCTTCTATTCCATTGCCCGCAGCCTGTTCCACACGAGAAAGCTGCCCTGGAAGGAGCTGATGATCACCGGCTTCGTGCTGGCGAAAAAAGGGGAAAAGATCAGTAAATCCAAAGGAAACGGGGCGGACCCCGCCGCCCTCATCGGGGAGCACTCGGCGGATGCCCTCCGGCTGTGGACGGCCAACGCCCGCCTGGGAACGGATTCCTTCTTCTCCCCGGCGGAGCTGCAGCCGGAAAAGCGCCTATTGACAAAGCTGTGGAATGCCGCCCGGTTTTCCTCCTCCCTTCTGGAGGATTTCTCCCCCGCCGGTTTTTCCGATTTCTCCGCCCTGCTTCCCGCCGACCGCTGGCTTTTGGCCCAGCGGGACGAAACCGTCCGCACCGCCGCTTCCCTGCTCCTACAGTATGAGACGGGCCAGGCCCGAAAGGAGATCGACCGCTTTTTCTGGAACGACCTTTGCGATACCTATATCGAGCTTGTAAAGGACCGGCTGTATGCTTCGGAGCAAGAAAAGGAGCGGCCCCGAAGGGCCGCCCAATACGCGCTTTTTTCCGCCTTATTCTCCGTTTTGCAGCTGTACGCCCCCTTCGCCCCCCACATGACCGAATCCATTTACCAGGAGATCTTCCGCAGGCACCGGCCGGAACTCTCCCTGCACCTGACCCGCTGGCCCCGCCCGGAGGCCCCGGACAAACAGCTGCTGCGCTTCGGAGAACGGTTGAAGGAAAACCTTTCCGCCGTTCGAAAGGAAAAAACAGAACAGGGCCTTTCCCTGCGGGCGGAAATCGACTGCTTCCCCCTGCGGACAGAACAAGACCTTCTCCCCCTGTTCCGGGAAAGCGAAGAAGACCTCCTTGCCTGCGCAAGAGCAAAAAGGCTGGAATTTCTTGTTTCATGAACTGAGTGTGAGCCGTGGGGTGTTAGTTGTTAGTTATGAGTAGTTAGTTGTTAGAAAAGGACAGGTGCACCCTCCTCTGTCATCCTGAGCAAAGCGAAGGATCTCGCCCTTTGCCCTTCTCCCTCGGGAATGAAGATCGAGATCCTTCGTCAAGAAGGCGCGAAGCGCCTTTTTTCCTCAGGATGACAGATTAGGGGCTGTTTGAAAAATCAAAAACACCGTCTTATTGTCCAGAAGCAGGCGCTTCCCGTGCCAAAAATTCTCGAAAACCGAAAGGTTTTCTGCGATTTTTGTCTTGGAATCACC
>JAETPP010000308.1 GCA_021771115.1 Bacillota bacterium
CATTGACGGTGACGCCGTTTCCCGCCTGTTTATACAGCTGTGCGTCGGATTGGAGCGGCAGTACAAGGTTGATGCGCTCGTCCGTCCAGCCCTGGAGGCGCAGGCACTCCCTTGGCGTGAGGCGGCGGATACGGCAGCCGTCCCACACACCGGAGGCTTCCCGCTTATGTTTTCGGATACCGCCGTTCTGCTTGGCGGTGAGGCAGCGGGCATAGCCTGTCAGCTCCGGATCATCGTTCATATCCACACAGCAAAGGGCGCCCTGACTGATGGGTACGCCTGTGCAGTACAGCCCGGTTTTCCCGCCGAAGCCGCCAGCCTGGGAGGTCAGGGTGCAGCTTACCCCTTCTGTGGAGTAGATGCGCTCCCCCTGAGCGCCGGGGCGGATTTGCACAAGAGGCGTTCCTGCTGTTTTGGTGAAAGGTAGTATTTTTCCTCTGCATCTTTCACCAAGATATCCGACAAGGTACACCCTGCGGCGGGATTGAGGGACGCCGAAATCTTTTGAGTTAAGCTCGTCAGCGCAAAGTCCGCTCTGCTTCGTTTCCGCTTTGAGGCGAAAACTGCGCTCACTGCCTTGCGCTTCCTCTCCCCGCAAAGCTTCCGCTTTGCGGGGCCCCGTCATGGGCCCTCTCAAAATCGAAGCCCAACGCAGTGGGTTCGATTTTGAAGCGAAGAACAGCCGAGACCAGCGAATGGGGAATCGTATGCGATGACCAAACGCTATCGCGGCTGTTCTGAGCAGGCAGGGAAATCCACCGCAGAGGAGGTCAAAGCCGGGCATTTCGTTTGGGTCAGCTTTTCGGATATCTTCACAGAACCACTCTCCCTTCGTGTCAAACAGTGTACGGTAACTCTTTTCCGCGTATTTGTCTATCTCGCAATGGCCTGCACATACAAAACCTCCGGCACGGGTAAGTCCTTCACGGAACCCTCCAATGCCGGAGAAGAGGTCAATGTATCGTATTGTGTCAAAAATCACTCCTTGTCTGTAAATTATTTTGCAGTTTTCTTCTGCACTGGAACCACCTCCTGAAAATATGCCCTGAATTCGTTGTACACCGCGGCTTTGGGACACGGGGGCGTGATAAGGGGAAAGAGGGCACACAGGGGCACTGTGGGCCTCACACCGGGGAATTATTCCGGTATGGTCGCTCTCTTACGCGCACACGCGTGAGGAAGATATATATTCTTTCCCAGCTGGTAAAAAATTGGGGGAGAGTGTGAGAGGGGGAAAAGACAAAAAAATATTACCCCCTGAAAAAGGGCGCACTGCTCCCATGTATTTTGAAGGCTTAAAACTGTGGGGAAATATATATTTAACGCCGGCAAAGACAGCGGAGTTTTTGTGCTATGCATAAAAAATTATATATCCTCTTTTTATCACGTAT
>JAETPP010000309.1 GCA_021771115.1 Bacillota bacterium
TAAAGCTATGCATGGTTTTTTCTTCCTTTCCTGTCGTTGTCCAGCCATGCTTGAAAGAATCGGCGGCATATGGTATCATATTTATGCCTCCTGTTCTTTTGAACATGGCTGGTGTGGGGAAGCGGTGTTGCCTTTGGCTTGGAGGCACCGCTTCCTTCATTTTTTGATGGGCTTGTCCTTCAGACGGAGAATCCCCCGCCGGATCGCCTCCGCTTTGGGAACATTTTCCTGCTTACAATACTGTTCCAGAACTTCTACACACTCGGCGTCCAGACGTACATGTACAGGAGTTCCCTTCGGATTATCCGTAGGTCGACCCATCTTCTTTTCTGTGGGCAATCGTTTCACCTCGCTTTTTGTAGCCCATATTTATAGTATTATTATGTAGCTCAAAAATCAATCTTTTTTGAGGCGTTGTGGTAAATCTTCACTTTCTACGTGGATCTCAGTTAAAACCCTATCGGACATAGCGTTGGTATGCGGGGTACCCCCCCCGCGTCCCTATTGAACCTATGCCACTCCCGCACCCCGTCTTTCTTTTTCGTGCGTGAAAAAGAAAGACGGGGGAGAAAGAAAAAGCCTTCACCCACAGACGCGCAGGAAAAGAACACGTCGAATCAAGGAAACCCTATCAACTAGAGATTGCGCTCGCGCCTAAAGGCGCTATAGTGCGCAACAGTGCCCATCAAGCCAAAGAAGCGTGTCCTTTTCCCGCGCTACGAGCGCGCTGACGCGCGTAGTATACCTGGGTGCGCACCCTAGTTGTACAATTCAGCATGGTCTCCCCGCCTTACGACGTGGAGTCCTATCCATCGAAAAGGGTGGTTCGCAACCCCCATGGCTATCTTGCGTGGCGGCTTTGTAGGGGCGAGCATCGCTCGCCCGCAAGACAGCGCTCCATCTCGCCCACACCCAACAGCCTGTGGCGTCCTTCCTACGGATCCCGTATGGGCTCGGCGGTCTAAGCCGACGAGACCGGCAGAGACAGAGCGTCCACCCTTGTCTTTTGATACTCCTCATGCAGTGCAGCCCCTGGAGAGTTGGTCGCCCGACTTTTCGGTGCGTGTGGTTACGCAGACGCGAGGCGGGGCTGGTAGCAAGCAGAACGGGCTGCCGCATGGTTATTAGCGGGCGTACCTGTGGCGACACGGGGTCTAAAATTTTCTACTCCTTTTATAAAGGGGCGAAGCCCGCAGCGACACAGGGGTTGCCGCGAGGCAGAGAGTGGGTCTCCCCCCGCCGGATGGTTCCCTCGAGGCTTTTTCTTTCTCCCCTTCTATTACAATAAAATTGGACAGGGAAGCCGGGCCGCCAGTCCGGCTTTCTTTCCATCTCGTGCCTAAGCTACAATAAGAGGAACAACCGGCTGACCACCACCTTCTTGGG
>JAETPP010000310.1 GCA_021771115.1 Bacillota bacterium
AAAAAACGGAAGCAGCGTGGATCTGCGCACTATTCCCTCTATCATCGGCGGCGATGAAAAAAGCCGTCATGGAATCGTACTGGCCAAATCCATTCCTGCCAAAAAATATGGCATTCACACCGCCGAGCCGGTAGCCTCGGCCCTTCGGAAATGCCCTTCTCTGGTGATGGAGCCGCCCAATCACGAGCTCTACCGCCGCTACAGCCAAGCCATGATGGAGCTTCTTTCCTCCTTCACCCCGGATTTAGAACAGGTATCCATTGACGAATGTTATCTGGATTTTACTCCCATCGCCCATCTATACGCCTCTCCGGAGGAAGCTGCGGCTCTTATTCGCGACCGCATTTTTGACACCCTACATTTTACGGTAAATATTGGAATCGCCCACACAAAGGTTTTGGCCAAAATGGCCAGCGATTTTGAAAAGCCCGGGAAAATTCATACCCTTTACCCGAAGGAAATCCCTACAAAAATGTGGCCTCTTCCCGTGTCGGATCTCTTTATGGTGGGACGGCGCAGCGCTGAAAAGCTGATGGGCTTTGGCATTCGGACCATCGGTGAGCTGGCCCACACAGATCCCGCCTTTCTGACCGCTCACTTCAAAAGCCACGGCCGCCTCATGTGGGAATTTGCCAACGGCATGGATGATTCGCCTGTGCTCTCAGAGAAGCAGGAGGCCAAAGGAATCGGCAACTCCACCACTCTCAGGGAGGATATCACTGACCCGAAGGAAGCCGAAAAAGTCCTTCTTGCCCTCTGCGAAAGTGTCGCCGGACGTCTGCGAAAGGCCGGTCAGCTGGCCGGAACCATAACCGTTGAAATCAAATATCACGATTTCACCAAGGCCTCCCATCAGACACAAACCCTGTCACCCTGTAATACAACTGACGAGATCCATCGTCTGGCCTGTTCTCTCTTTGAGCAGCTTTGGGACGGACGCCCCATTCGCCTTCTTGGCGTCCGCAGCTCCAGGCTGATATCGGAAGATGAACCTATTCAGCTCTCTATCTTTGATTTTCCTTTGACCAGGGAACCGGAACAAGCCGCCTTAAAAGCCCCTTCCTCCCAAAAGTTAAAGCAGCTGGATACAGCTTTGGACTCCATCCGTAAAAAATACGGCAAGGATGCTGTCAAGCGGGGATATAAAACTTACTGATTTCTTTTATAAATCAGATTCAGTCCCTTCAGCAGAAGGGCGTCATCCATATGAATCCGCTCCCGGCAGTAAGGGATAATGCGCTTTGCCAGGCCGCCGGTCGCCACCACCTCCGGTGACGCCAAAAGCTCCTCCCGAATCCGCCCGATCATGCCGTCTATGCAGCAGGCGTTGCCATAGAGCACGCCGCTCTTCATACAGTCAACCGTATTG
>JAETPP010000311.1 GCA_021771115.1 Bacillota bacterium
TGTAATTTTGCCACCCTGCGGTATGGCGCGGTCTTATGCCTGTGATATGCCATGCGCAGCCCCGACTCGCTTACAAGCTCGGTGCGGTGGGCCGCTTTAATGCCGACATTTTCATTCTCCGCCTGGTAGATTTTTTTGTGGGCGTAGCCAACCGCCATATTTGCGCCGGCCTTAACCGGGCGCATCGGAACAGAACCCTTTACATGGGCCCGTTGTGTTTTAACCTCCTTTTCAAATTTCAGGCGTTTTTTGGCCTTACCCGTATCAGGATCAGAAGATGTTTCCATCCACAGCTTACGGCGGGCAGGCAGACGGTTTTCCGCCTGCTCCAGTTTTTCCGCTGTCCGTTCCGCTTTCCTCCGGGCTTTGGTGAGCTTTGTATCTTTTGCCTCTGGTGGGAGTTCGTCAGCGGTAAATTCCAGCTTGGAAGGCCGTTTTGGCTCTCCTTCGGCTGCCTCCGGTGGTTTCTCCTTTGGTTCCTCGGCTTTTGCCGCCTCCTGGAAACGCTGCTGGTATTTGTTGCCGTGCTGGTGCATCCGGGAACGACGTTCTGTCTGGATGGATTCTCCCTGCGTGGAGTGCCCTATATCAGAATTGCCGCTGTCAGAATCCTCACGCCGGGAATCCACATATCTGAAATCCCTCCGGCGCGGTTCCGGTGCAGAAGTTCCCGGTTCCAGAGGGTTCCGTGTTTCAGGTGCCCGTGCCGGCTCATGGTCCATATCCCTGCTTTCCAAATGTTCCGGTATGGAAATATCCGCCTGCTGCGGTACATCCGCTTTGAAAGGCTGTGTATCATCCGCTGCCTGCTGTGCTGCGGTTTCATACCTCCGGCTCCGAGCCGTTCCCAAAGAAGAAGGGGCGTCCCTGACCCGCAGCAGGTTAAAATCCTGTTCGCTCTGCCGGGTGTCCATCCGTTCCTCCGCATGGGAATCACGGACCGGCATCCGGGTATCTTTCTTTTTCCTCTGAAATTCTTTTTCCCGCGGCACTGTTATCACCTCCAGTCATTTTTATTTTCGGGAATTTATGCACCTGCCACTTCATCAGGCCGTGTTGTGAGTACACTGTATAACAGGGTGTCTTTCGGAAAATGATCGACAAAGGGGATAATCACATTTCCGAAAAACAGAAGCCCCTCGCCGGGACCGGAATGGGTTACATAAGAAAGCTGGTGCGGGGAAATTCCCAACTGTTTCGCCAAAATCTGCCGGTCCCCCTGGGCTTGGTTCAGCATGTAGATAAAATCCGAGTTCTATAGTGATAGGTAAGCCTCTGATATCATCTCGGGCTTTTCCCCCACTCCACACCGTGCATGCGACTTTCACCGCACACGGCGTTCCATCGGTTAGTATTTTTCATT